>JANONQ010000001.1:0-3456 GCA_031420935.1 Novosphingobium sp.
CTTCGCTGTTCGCTGCGTTGCTGGCAACGGCGTTCGGCTGGAACAATGTCCTCGGCCTGGCGGTGATCCCGCTGGTGATCGTCTTCGTGTTCTACCTGTTCGCCGCGAAGGACAGTCCCGACCAGCCGGCGCCTAAATCACTGTCGGCCTATGGCGAAGTGCTCAAGGACAAGGACGCCTGGTGGTTCATGCTGTTCTACGGCGTCACCTTCGGCGGCTTCGTCGGCCTGTCCAGCTCGCTGCCGACCTATTACGCCGACAGCTTCGGGGTGACTCCGGTGATCGCCGGCTACTGCACCGCGGCGGGCGTGTTCATGGGCTCGATGCTGCGCCCAATCGGCGGCGCGCTGGCCGACCGCTTCGGCGGCATCCGCACGCTGACTATGGTCTATATCCTTGCCGCTGGCCTGCTCGCAATCATCGCCACCGGTCCGGCAACTCTGCCGCTGGCAGTCGCGCTGTTCGTCGTAACGCTGGGCACCCTTGGCGTCGGCAATGGCGCGGTGTTCCAGCTGGTGCCGCAGCGCTTCCGCAACGAGATCGGGGTGATGACCGGGCTGGTCGGCTTTGGCGGCGGGCTCGGAGGTTTCTACCTGGCCTCCTCGCTCGGCTTTGCCAAGCAGCTTACCGGCAGCGCCTCATTGGGCTTCCTGATCTTTGCCGGACTGGCGTTGGTTGCACTGATCGGCCTCACCGCGGTCAAAGGCCGCTGGCGGATGACCTGGGGCGCGGCGCTGCAAGGCGCCCGGATCTAGCGTTCGTCACTTCCGGGGCGGAGGCTAGCCTTCGCCCCGTACCTTTGCGCAGAACGGTCGGACCCGCGTTCAAGCGGGCCGCAACCCTCGGGGGAGGGCCTGACGGGGCACAACGCACGCCAGGAGGATTTCATGAGGAACCCAACCCCCTACGCCATCGCATTGGCCCTTACCTTTGCTCAAGCCGCGCTCGCCGCTCCGCCGCCGCCCCACAAATTCGGCGACCCTGTGGCGGTCAGTGACGAGATCACGCTCGATCCGATCATCGACGGACGTTTGCGCTGGGAGAATGTCGACCAGCCGGCCACCGATGCCGATGCGGTGACCTTGCGGCTGCGCGCCGGCTTCGAGATGAAGCACAAGCCATCAAATCTCGCATTTCTGGCCGAGGCCGAGGGCACTGTCGCACTTGGCAAGCGCTACAACGCCTTTCCGTATCCCGTGCCGAGCAGCCAGCGCCGCCCCCAATTCTCGGTGGTGCCGGACCCTGAG
This sequence comes from Novosphingobium sp., assembly GCA_031420935.1. Lineage (GTDB taxonomy): Bacteria > Pseudomonadota > Alphaproteobacteria > Sphingomonadales > Sphingomonadaceae > Novosphingobium. The sequence continues at coordinate 1,248 of JANONQ010000001.1, forward strand.
AATATCGAACTCAACCGGCTGCAGCTGCAATACAAGGGCAAGGCGGTGACGATGACCGCCGGGCGCCAGCGGTTCAATCTCGATGACCAGCGCTTCGTCGGCGCGGTCGGCTGGCGGCAGAACGAGCAGACCTTCGATGCTATGCGCGGTGAGGCCAAATTCGGTCCTGTCTCCCTCGATGCGACCTATGCGATCAGCCAGCGCACCATTTTCGGCATGGATGGCGATGGGCGCACAGCGTTCGACGGCGACTTCGTGTTCCTCGGCGCGGGCGCGAAACTGGGCCCGGTCCAGCTAAAGGGATTTGCCTATCTGCTCGATTTTGACGCCAAGGAACAGGCGGGCGCCCTGGCGGTCGCTATGGCCGATACCGAGACTTACGGCCTGCGCGCGACGACCAGCCTGCCAATGGCGAAGGCGATCAAGCTCAACCTGGCGGCAAGCTATGCCCGCCAGTCGGACTGGAAGCAGAACCCGGTCAATTACGGCGCGGACTATATTGCCGGCGAGGCCGGCATCGCCTGGAAAGGCCTGGCGGTGACCGGCGGCTACGAGAAGCTCGGCGCCAGCAATGGCCGGTCCTTCCAGACGCCGATGGCGACGTTGCACAAATTTAACGGCTGGGCCGATCGGTTTCTGGTGACGCCCGCAGCTGGCCTGCAGGATATCTATGGCGGAATGGCCTACAAGTTCGACGGGGTGAAGGCGTTGCCCGGGCTGAACGCCGCGGTGACCTATCACCAATACGACAGCGATGTCGGCGGCATCGACTACGGCAATGAGTGGAATGCCTCGCTTGGCTTCAAGCTGGCGCGGGGCGTCAGTTTGCTGGCGAAATACGCCGATTACAACGCCAAGGGCTTTGGCGTGGATACCAGGATTTTCTGGTTGCAGGGCGAATTCACGTTTTGATCGCTATTCCCCCCTCCCGTGCGCGGGAGGGGCAAAGGGGAGGGCCTGTTTGTTAGTTCCCCCGCTCACGAACAAGCCCTCCCCCGACCCCTCCCGCATGCGGGAGGGGGAAGCCTTGGCCAAAGAATTGCTGCACTGCAAAATAGCTCTTGCCGCGCCCTGCGCGAATCGGTTACACCCACGCCAAGCGAATTGCGCCGTCCAAGGAAGGACGATCCAGCGCCGTCGCTTCAGCACTGACTACGCGTGGCAATGAAGCCGCCCGTACCGCTCCAGGATGGACCGGTTCGTGGCGGCTTTTCTGCGTTTGCGCATCGCGAAATGGAGATGCAACCGTGAATGCGCCGATGAATTTCAATGCCCGGGATGCACAGGTCCGCGAGCGGCTGGTCGTCATCGGCAACGGCATGGCCGGATGCCGCGCGGTGGAGGAAATCCTCGTCCGCGATTCCGCCCGCTTCGACATCACGATATTCGGCGCCGAGCCGCGGGTGAACTACAACCGCATCATGCTCTCGCCGGTGCTGGCTGGCGAGAAAGAGTTCGACGATATCGTCATCAATGATGCCGCCTGGTACACCGATAACGGCATCACGCTGATCTCGGGCGATCCGGTGGCGCAGATCGACCGCGCCACGCAGACCGTCATCGCCCGCTCGGGCCGCATCGAGCCCTATGACCGGCTGCTGATCGCCACCGGCTCGGATCCCTTTATCATTCCGATCCCCGGCAAGGATCTGCCCGGAGTCGTCACCTTCCGCGATCTGGATGACGTGGACAAGATGCTCGCCGCGGCCGAGCGCGGGGGCCCAAATGGACAACAAGGACGGGCGGTGGTGATCGGCGGCGGCCTGCTCGGGCTGGAGGCAGCGCATGGCCTTTCGCTGCGCGGTATGGCTGTCACGGTCATCCATCTCATGCCGACGCTGATGGAGCGCCAGCTCGACGAGGCCGCGGGCTGGCTGCTCAAGGCCGAATTGGAACGGCGCGGCCAAGTGATCCTGACCGGCGCGGATACCGCCGAAATTATGGCGAAGGACGGTCACGTCGCCGGCGTCAGGCTTAAGGATGGCAGCGAAATTCCGGCCGATATCGTCGTCATGGCGGTGGGCATCCGGCCCGCCACCGCGCTAGCCAAGTCGGCGGGGCTGGAGGTCGAGCGCGGCATTCTGGTCGATGATCACATGGTCACTTCGGATCCGGCGGTGATGGCGGTCGGCGAATGCGTTGAGCACCGCGGCACCTGTTACGGACTGGTCGCGCCGCTGTGGGACATGTGCCGGGCGCTGGCCGACCA
>JANONQ010000002.1:0-3724 GCA_031420935.1 Novosphingobium sp.
GAAGCCGTGCTCGCCGAACAGGGCCGGTCGGCAGGGCTCGTTCACCGCGAGGAACGGGCGCTGCTGGCGTCCCCGCAGACACCCGAGGACTATCTCGCCGCCTCGCTTACCGGCAAGAAACGCAAGGAACTGCGACGACAACGCACACGGCTCGCCGAACTCGGTAAGATCGGCTTTACCCGCGAGGCAGGCGGCGATGGGCTTGATGGCTGGGTCGAGCGCTTTCTCGCGCTTGAGCAGGCCGGTTGGAAAGGCCAGAGCGGCTCCGCACTGGCCTCGCAAGGCGACACCGCCGCGCTGTTCCGCGAGAGCTTGCTGGGGGGCGCAGAGCAGGGCCGGCTCGAGCGGCTGACTCTGTCTCTCGACGGGCGGGCCATCGCCATGCTGGTCAATTTCATCACCCCGCCCGGCGCTTTCAGCTACAAGACCGCCTATGACGAGGACTACGCCCGGTTTTCGCCGGGCGTCTTGCTGCAATGCGAGAATTTGCAGCTGCTGTCCCGCCCGGACATCGCCTGGACCGACAGCTGCGCGGCCGCCGATCATCCGATGATCGACCATATCTGGCGCGAGCGCCGCGCCGTGGGCCGCATCTCGATCGCGATTGGCGGCAGACTGCGCCGCCTCGTCTTTACCCGCCTGCTCAAGGCAGAGCTAGGCCGCAACCCTACCGGAGTTTCCGCATGAGCCTGTTTTCGCTCGACGCCCAAGCCGCCTTTGCCGCGCATTACCCGGAAGTGCCGCACACGCTGTCGCATCTGCTGACCGGCCATCCCTTGCTTGAACTGGAAGCGCTCGCCCAGATGGCGGAGGCGCTGCCCGAAAGCTCAACGGAATATAACCTCGCCGACCTGCCCATCGGCGTCAGCGAAAAGCCTGGTTCGCCCGGCATGCCCATCGGCGAGACCATCCGCAACATTGCTGCGACAGGCAGCTGGGCGGCGCTCAAGAACATCGAACAAATGCCTGAATACGCCGCGCTGCTCGCCCGGCTGCTGGCTGAGCTGCGCCCTGCGATCGAGGCCCGGACGGGGCGGATGCTCAAGACCCAGGCGTTTATCTTCGTCACCTCGCCCGGCGGAGTCACGCCCTATCATTTTGATCCCGAACACAACATCCTGCTGCAAGTCCGGGGATCGAAAGTGCTGACCCAGTTCCCCGCCGGCAACACCTCTTATGCACCCGATGAGGTGCACGAGACCTACCACACCGGCGGCGCTCGCGAACTTGGCTGGCGCGGCGAGATGGCCGCAGGCGGCACTGCCTTCGCCCTGTCGTCAGGCGAGGCGCTGTTCATCCCGGTGATGGCGCCCCATCATGTCCGCAACGGACCGGACGTGTCGGTGTCGCTTTCGATCACCTGGCGCTCGAAGTGGAGCTACGCCGAGGCCGACGCCCGCGCTTTCAACGCGGTGTTGCGCCGGGTCGGACTATGCCCGCGCGCCACCCGGCGCTGGCCGTCGCGCAATCTGGCCAAAGCCTATGGCTGGCGGGCGGTGCGGAAACTGCGCGGCGCAGGGTAATCCGGTCCTGGCGCGCCTAAAAGACTTATCGGGTGAAACTTATTCCACCCGATAAGTCCAATCCTTAACGCGATCTCAATAGCCGTAGCCGCCATTATAGCCGGAGCCATTATAGCCGTAGCCATTGTTCCGGTAGCCACCGCCCCAGCTCTGGTCATGCCACTGGTTATGACCTCTCCTGAGTTGGCGGTGGGCACCCTTGTGATCGCGCCGCAAATAGCGGTGCAAACCGCGGTGTTCCCAGCGGTTCAACCCCTGGTCGTGCGCATCCTCGTGGACATTGTCCAAGTCATCATGGACCTCACCGTGTTGTTCGTTCTTATCTTCATGCACGTCGCGGTGTTCGCCGCGATAGCTGTTATCGCCATAGCCAGGATAGCCATAACCATATCCTGAATCGCTTCCGATCGAAATCGAGAAACCGCTTTGCGCGAATGCGGTTGTTGGAACCATGGCCGCCAGGCCGGCAGCGGCAACAATCGCGATAATGGAACTTTTCATCTGACGCTCCTCTCACCCTGGCAATTCCAAGGAAGAGGCACTTTTTCATGTCTGCGCTGCATGGGTGCTGAACGAAACGCTTGGCAGGCGTTCAACCAGGCGGTGCAAACCGCCCGCGCAGTTCAGTGACGATATCCCATACCGCGATGAACAGCGCGGCGATGATCGGGCCGATAACGAAGCCGCTCAGCCCGAACAGCTCCAGCCCCGCGACGGTGGCGATCAGAACGACGAAATCGGGCAGCTTGGTATCCTTGCCAACCAAGATCGGGCGCAGCAGATTGTCGATCAGCCCGATCACGAAAAAGCCGCAGAACACCAGCACCAGCCCCTGCCAGATGGATCCCGTGACCAACAGGTAGAGCGCCACCGGCACCCAGATAATGCCGGTGCCGACGGCGGGGACCAGTGAGAAGAAGCCCATCAATAGCCCCCACAGCAGCGGCGCCTCGATGCCCAGCGCCCAGAAGATGATGCCGCCGACGATGCCCTGCAGCACCGCCACCAGCACCGTGCCCTTGATCGTGGCGCGCACCACGCGCAGGAATTTGTCGAGCAACCGGTCGCGCAATTCCGGCTGCAGCGGCATCGCCGCCTTGAGCCGGTCGCTGAGCCGATCACCGTCGCGCAGCAAGAAATAAGTGAGATAGAGCATGACACCAAGCGCCGCGAGAAAGCTCAGCGCGCCCTGACCAACCGTCAGCGCCTGCGAGGCGACGCTGCCCAGCCCGCTGGACAGGCCGGAACGCAACATCCCGCGCAGCTGACCGGCATCCATCAATCCATTTTCGCCCGCCAGCCTGATAATCCAGGGCGGCAGACCACTGCGCAATTTACCGACGACTTCGGCAATATCGATCTTGCCCGATTGGAGTTGATTGTAGAGCCCGGCGGCTTCCTCGATCAGGCTGACGCCCAGCAGCAAGGCAGGCACGATCACCAGCGCCAGGATCAGCAGCAGGGTCAGCGCGGCGGCGAGGCCTTCGCGCCCGCCAAGGCTCACCGTCATGCGCCGGTAGAGCGGCCCGAACACGATCGCGGCGACCAGGCCCCACAGGATCGCGCCGAAGTAGGGCGTCACCAGCCAGGCAAAGGCCAGCGTCACCGCCAGCACCAGCACAGCGAACCCACCGTCCTCCATGCTCCATTCGCGCCGCTGCCTGCCGTTCATCGTTCGCTGCCCCTCGCTGACCGGTCAACCGCCGGGATGGTAGAAGTCAAATATTGTTTGGGCCACCGCCGCTGACACGCCGGGTGCGCGCCGCAAATCCTCCATACTCGCCGCCCGCACTCTGCCCGCCGTGCCGAAATGCAGCAGCAGCGCGCGTTTGCGGGCCGGGCCGATGCCGGATATTTCGTCGAGCGGGCTGGCGCTGATTGCCCGGCTACGCTTGGCGCGGTGGGCGCCGATGGCAAAGCGGTGGGCCTCGTCGCGCAGGCGCTGGAGATAGAACAGCACCGGCGAATTAACCGGCAGGGTCTTCTCACGGCCGTCGGGAAAGTGAAACACCTCGCGCCCAGCGTTGCGGTCCGGCCCCTTGGAGACCGCGATCAGCGGCAGGTCCTCGATGCCGAGTTCCTCGATTACCTCCCTGACCGCGCTCATCTGCCCCTTGCCGCCGTCGATCAGGACGAGATCGGGCCAGGTGCCGTCGCGCTCTGGATCCTCTCCGGAATGGGGAGGTGGCGCAGAGCGACGG
>JANONQ010000003.1:0-4087 GCA_031420935.1 Novosphingobium sp.
CAACTGGAGCGAGGCGTCCTTCAATTCGAACCAGTCGGTCTTGCGCGTTACGGTTTCGCCCTTAAACAGGGGAATCATGACATCCAACGCCTCTTGCAGGCGGCGGCGATTATCCCTGGGATGCTGGCCGATCATCGTCGCATCCTGGACGAGCTGGCCGGGCGCCACGCCGAACATCATCCGCCCGCGGGTCATGTAATCGAGCTGGACGATCCGTTCGGCAACCTGGAACGGGTGGTGATAGGGCACAGTCACCGCGCCGGTGCCAAGCTTTATATGTTTCGTATGCTGAGCGGCCGCGGCGATGAACAATTCCGGGCTGGCGATCGTTTCCACCCCGCCCGAATGATGCTCGCCGATCCAGGCTTCATCGTAGCCGAGCCGATCGAGGTTTATAACGGTTTGCATATCCTGCTCGAACGCGACCAGGGGGTTGAGATCGGGCTTGTGATAGGGCCCCATGAAGATCCCGAATTTCATCGGATCATGCGTGAACTTCATTGAACTCTCCTGGTCCGGTAAAATCCGAAACAATGTCGGAAAATACGAGGATGAAATTCCCCCTTCGCTTTGTCAAGCAAGCTGTTACCGAACCCTTTCCGGTAATTTCTCACCTTCCCGACGGACACTGTATAGCTGTTTACTATCTGCTGAAACAACTTGTAGGAGACCGGTGCCATGCCCGAGATGACCGCCCAATGGCTCAACGAAAACGCCGAACGGTATATTCCCAATCCGGATATCCGGAAGTGGAACCAGAGCTGGTACTTCAATTTCTATGACCGCAAGACCCGCACCGGCGCTTTCATCCGCGTGGGGGTTTTGGAAAACCTCGGCGAAACCAACGGATTCACCGTATTTTTTCGCGACGGCAAGCCGCTGTTCACCCGCGTCAACATGAACCTGCCGCTGACCATGGATCGCCCCGATCCGGGAATGACCGTAGCAGGGACCACCATCCAGGTTATCGAGCCGCTGCAGAAGTGCCGGGTCAGCGTCGATACCGAGGATTTCAAGGCCGAACTGGTCTGGGACCTGCGCCATCCCATGGGGGACAGCATTGCCCTCTCGAACGCCGGCCCGGATGATGCCATTGCCCGCGAGCTCGCCTATATCCACCCCGAAGGCTTCTGCAACGTCACCGGCGCGATCTCCCTGGGTAACGGCGAGACCATCGCCATCGACGACAAGGGTTTTCGCGACATCAGCGCCGGGCCGCGCAATTGGGGCGGCGTACACCATTACCGGCTGGCCTGGCCGATTTTCGACAACGGCATGGCTTGCGTCGCGGTGCATGGCATCACCGATCATGGCAACAGCTACCAGAAGATCCTCCACGACGGAAAACGTTGGCAGACGATCTTGACGATGGACGAGACCGTCAACTTCCAAGCCGACGACATGACGGTCAAGGACGTGCGCTGGAAGGTGACTGACGAAGACGGGCGGTTGTGGGATTTCACCGGCAAGCCGCTGTTCCGTTGGATGTTTCCGTTCGACACCTTCATCTTCACCGAACAGATGATGGAATTCACCCTGACTGACGGTACAATCGGCTACGGCATGGTCGAATGCGGCTTTAACTTTCCATGGCGCGGCAACGGCAACTAAAGGGAGTGCAACGATGACTGACAATGCAGACCGCGTCACCGCGATGCTGGGCGGCTGGCGGACCCGCGATGTCGAAACAATCGTCAGCTTCTTCACAGAAGATGCGGTCTATACCAATGTTCCCATCGATCCGCCCAACGTCGGCAAGCAGCAGATTCGCGAATTCCTGGTCTGGTTTTTCGGGGCGGTCGGCGATCTCGAATTCACCATCAAGCGGCAGGTCGAGGGTGCGGACGGATCGGTCATGAACGAGCGGATCGATCGACTGGATTTTGCCGGCAAAGTCGTGGACCTTCCCGTCATGGGCGTGTTCGAATTCCGCGGCGGCCTGATCTGCGCCTGGCGGGACTATTTCGACATGGCATTGCTCGATGCGCTAGGCACCGAAGTCTCGGTGCCGCGGTAAATTATAGAGAAAGACAATCGATGGTGCTTGCGGGAATAGCGTCCTCCACAAAATGGGATCGCAACAATATCGAGCCGCGAGTCCGCGAGATTCTCGACCGGACGGTCCGTGACCGAGTCAAGGGGCCGTACCGGGCCAAGACCGCGCAACAGGTCGAGCAAATCCTGTGCCGCTATTTTGCCGCCACCGAGGGTCTGGCGGGAATTACGATTTCCGATGTCGTGCGCATGGCAGGCGGCGCTTCCAAAGAGCAGTTCGCCTTCACTCTGCGGCATTCCGGCGACAGTGCGGGTACGAAACTGATCTTGCGGATGGACCCGCTCGAAGGCATCACCCAGACCTGCCGCGGCCGAGAGTCGCAGCTACACAGGGCCATGCAGGGTGTGGTGCCGGTCGCGGGCATCCGCAGCTTCGATGCCGATGGCGAGACGCTGGGGCAGCCGGGCATGATCATGGAGTTCGTCAGCGGCGTAACCCAGCCGACCGAGGTCAACAGGGTGGGCGTGACCGGCATCGGCTCGCGCTTCGACGAGTGGATACCCAAGCTCGCACCGCAGTTCATCGATGCCTATATCAAGGTCCACGGTTTCGATTTCAGCCAGGCCGATCTATCCTACTTCAAGGTTCCCCGGGCCGGAACCACGGATGCGGCAATCTGGCAGGTCAATTGGTGGTCCGAGCTTTGCTGGAACGCGCTGGTGGAACCGGTGCCGATCATCACCTTGACCGAACGCTGGCTGCGCGAAAATGCGCCGGTTTGTGACAAGCCGGTGATCGTCCATGGCGATTTGCGGATGGGCAACTTCATGTTCGAGGAACCGAGCGGGCGCTTCACCGCGATCCTCGACTGGGAACTGGGGCATATCGGCGATTTCCATGAAGACCTCGCCTGGGTCATCCAGAAGCTGTTCGGGGTCTGGCGCGACGACGGGGTTTTCCTGGTTTGTGGTTTGCTGCCACGCGACGAATTTCTCGCCGCCTATCAGGCGCAATCGGGCAATATCATCGATCCGGGCAAGCTGCGCTACTACGAGATACTCAACGCCTACAAATGCGCGGTGATGGACCTGGCACAGGCGATCCGCGCGGCGAAGGAAAGCAACAACCACCAGGATCTGGTGCTGTCCATGCTCGCCTCGGCCGGCGCGGTATTTCTACACCAGATTGTCCGACTGCTGCGAGAGGCCTGAGCAATGCTGCCGAACATCGATCTGCGCCTGGCCAATTGCATCAAGGCCCTCGAAGAAGTCGTGATTCCTTCGCTAGCCGATGGCGAACGCATGGCGCGCGAGCAGGCGCTGCTGGTGATCGGCCATCTGCGGATGATCGGCGGGCAGTGGAAGCACGCGCTGCGCTTCGAGTGTGCCTCGCTCGATGCAATGTCCGCCCTCGCCCGCACGATCGCCGTGAGCGACCCCGGTTTCGGCGGTGAGCTGGCCGACGCACTCGCCGCAATCGAAACCACCGACCGGCGCGACATCGACGCCGTGGAAGCCGCGATTTGCCGGGTCGGCGCCGCCATCGACAAAGCGATCCTGGGCGGAGACGGCATTCTGCCGCTATCGCCGGCGGCGGTCGCGGCGATCCTCGCTTACGGCGAAAAGCAGGCCTTTCGCGAGCGGACCTGGTTCAAGCTGTGCGGGCTCGACCCGGATGCGGGTGAATTGCCGCCGATTGAAGCGGTGCTGTAGGTCTCAATCCAATATGACGACCGGGATCTCCCTGGTCGTGCGCCCCTGATATTCCAGCTGGATGGGCTGTTCGGCGGTGATCATGGCCCACCATTCCGCGCGCTCGGCACCGGTCGCGGTGCGCGCCGTAGCATCGCGGCCTTCTGTCCCGACCTGGATATGACACCGTGGTTCGGCCAGCAGGTTGAGGTACCAGACCGGGTGCTCGATCGTGCCCCCGCGCGAACCCACGATGGCGAGCTTGTCGCCAAGCGTGTAGTATTGCAGCGAGGTATGGAGCGTCCGCCCGCTTTTGCGGCCCTTATAGGTCAGCAGCAGGCATTTCACCGGCCCGCCCGGCACGCCGATAACGATCGGATCCCACATATGCGCCGCAGCC
>JANONQ010000004.1:0-4343 GCA_031420935.1 Novosphingobium sp.
AACGCCTCGCGCGGTTACAAGGCGGGCAGCTTCCCCAGCCTGTCCGTCGCCACCTACACGGGCCTGCTGCCGGTCACACAGGAATCGGTGACGGCTTACGAAGGCGGCTTCAAGGCTTCACTGGCTGACCGCAAGGTCCAGATCAACGGCGCCGTTTTTTACTATGACTACAAGGACAAGCAGATCCGCGGCAAACTAGTCGATACCGTCTTCGGACCCCTTGACGCGCTGATTAACATTCCCAAATCACGGGTCTTCGGCGCGGAAGCCGATGTTACCGTCCGGCCCGTCGATGGCCTGACCATAAATGCCGCGGTCACCTATCTCGACACCAAGATCACCCAGAACCCGTCACCGGAACGGGGCTTCAACATCTATGGGCAGCTTGACAATTTTGTCGGCGATCCGCTGCCCTTCACGCCCAAATTGTCGGGCGTGGTGAATGTCGATTACCGCCACAAGATGGAATCGGGTGGCTCTGCCTTCGCGGGCGTCACCGTGAGCGCGCGCTCCAAATCGGACGCGGTGATTGGTGCCAACCGCATCCCGTTCCCCTATTCGGCGGCATCGCGCACGCGCCCCGATCTTGCCGGCAATGTCTTTAACATCAAGGGCTATGCAACGGTTGACGCCCGTATCGGCTACGAAGCGGCTGACGGTGCGTGGAAGGTGATGCTCTGGGGCAAGAACATTCTCGACAAATACTACTGGACCTCGGTTATCCCCTCGATTGACTCGCAGGCGCGCTATGCCGGCATGCCAGTAACCTACGGGGTGACGCTTGGGTTCGCGATCAAGTGATACTTTCGACGACGGGGGGCCGGTGGGCACCCCGTTGAAAGTGCCTGATGAATAGTCAGAGCAGCACCGACCGAGCAAATCACCTGATTGAAACCTGGGGCGAATGGGGTAGAGGGCTTTGTCAGGCTCTGAATAAACAATTTCGGACGGGCAAGCATGTTTGAGGGATTTCAACGCGGCAGATTTGTAGGCGTCGATGGTGTCGAGATAGCCTATGTGATGGGCGGCGATGGCCCGCCTGTACTGCTGCTGCACGGTTATCCCCAGACGAAGGAAATGTGGGCAAGGGTCGCTCCGGAGCTGGCTAAGTCTTTCACTGTTGTTTGCGCGGATTTGCGCGGTTATGGGGCCTCCTCGAAACCACGATGTTCAGCCGACCAGTCGACCTATTCTTTTCGAAGCATGGCCAACGATCAATTGCAGTTGATGCAGAATCTGGGGTTTGAACGCTTCCATCTTGTCGGACATGATCGGGGCGCTCGAACCGCATACCGTATGGCTCAGGACAATCCTGCTGCGGTGGCCTCATTGTCACTCCTTGACATCGTTCCCACCGATGTAATGTATGAACGAATGAACAGTGAAATTGCCTATGCTTACTGGCACTGGCATTTTCTTTCGCAGCCAGAACCTTTCCCCGAGCGTATAATTGGCGCGGATCCTGATTGTTTCTATGAAAACTGTCTTGTGGGCTGGGGTGCTACCACTATCGAGACGTTCGACCAGAATATGCTCGACGCCTATCGCACTGCTTGGCGTAATCCCGATATGATCCATGCGTCTTGTTCGGATTACCGGGCGGCGCGAAGTGTGGACCTGGCTCTAGACATAGCGTCCGTTGAGCAAAAAATTAGCTGCCCGACCTTGGTACTTTACGGTTCCAAAGGCCTGATTTCCGCACTTTTTGACATTCCGGCGGAATGGCGGCAGCGCTGCGAGAAAATGGTGGCAGTGGCCATGCTTGGCGGCCATTTTTTCGTAGATCAACTCCCTACTGAAACTTCAGGGGAATTGTCTGCGTTCTTGAGTCAGCAGCCAGTCTAAACCCTGACACGATAAACCGCTCTGTGTATGGAGAACGGGCGGTTTCGGCCCTGATCTCTAGTGGAGCTGATTTTGCATCCTGGAAACGAGCGCGACTAGGTTATGGATGCAGGCCGACAACGAGGTAGAATCCGGGCAATGACCGACGCGTGGCCGCGCCGATAATTTCGACGTTCTGTTCGTTCATGAGCCGCCAATATTGCTTGGCGCGACCGCCAAGCATCGAAAGTTTGGGATGGCCTCCCAGTTCGAACCCGTCAGCGCTGCTTGACAGCGTTTCGCGCACCATAACTTTGGTAATGGGATCACCCTCGTAAATGCGCGAGCGCCAGTAGCCGTCCTTGAGTTCACGGTCCATGCCGTGGCTGTACAGGTCCAGGATCTCGCCGCGTCCGTTGGTCTTACCGCAGCAAAAAAATGTCGATTCCGTCCACGGCGGCATCCTCGATAACATGCTGCAACAGGTTGCGCGCCAATCGACTAACTTCCACTATGGCAACCATATTATATGCTCCCATGCGGTCGGTTTGTTGCAAATGTCACAGGATTCGCTCGGCTAGCTCAATGGGCGACGATCAACCGCTAACTGGCGGAAGGAGCGGAAATCCGTCGATTTAAACGTGGCGTGGCCACGCGGTATGAATGCGGGCATTTCCCGCGCTGACAACATGAAAGTCGGAGGATAACTTGGGGCACGACATACCGACGCCAACGCATCCGGTCGGAGATTTCCGTTTTGTCGATACCGAACGGATGGAACCCCGCATTCGCGAAATCCTGGACGGGCGCCTCATCGACCGGGCGCAGGGAGCCTACTGGCTCCTGCGCGAAGATACCGTGCTTCGCAACCTTTCGCGCATGCTCGAGGCGAACGGACTGGCGGGATTTCGCATCGAAGGCCTCGCCCGCATGGCGGGAGGCGCTTCCAAGGAGCAATTCAGCTTTGACTTGCACCATGCCGATGGTTCTTGCGAAAAGCTCGTGTTGCGTATCGATCCGCGCGAAAGCATCGTCGAGACCTGCCGCTATCGCGAGGCCGAGGCTCTTAACGCCTTCCAGGGTATCGTTCCGATCGCGTCCTGCCGCTGGCTCGACGGCGCTGGCAATTTCATGGGTCAACCGGCAGTGATCCTCGAATTCGTCGGCGGTGTGATCAAGCCGCCGATCGAACAAGGCCGAGCCGTTACGGGCGTGGGCATCTGCATTGACGATGAATGGCGCAAGAAACTGACCGGCGAATTCGTCGACGTGCTGGTCCGTATCCATAACTTCGACTGGCGTACGGCCGATCTAGCACATTTTTCCGTGCCGCAGGATCCGCTCGATTCCGCGCTGTGGAATGTCAATTGGTGGGCCAAGGTCTGGCGGGAGGACGAGATCGATCCGTACCCCTTCCTTACTTACACCGAGCGCTGGCTGCGCGAGCACATGCCTGAATGTAACGATCCGGTGTTCAACCACGGCGACTACCGCCTGGGCAATTACCTGTTCGATCCCGTCACGGGCAAGATGACCGCAATGCTCGACTGGGAGCTCGCCCACCTCGGCGATTTCCATGCCGATCTTGGCTGGGCCTGCATGGAGCTGTTCGGCGGAGCACCGATCGACGGCGAGGTCTGGGTCAGCGGACTGATGCCGAAGGACTCCTTCCTGGCCGCCTATGAAGAGGCAAGCGGACGCAAGGTAAACCGCAAAACCCTCGCCTTCTACGAGGTGCTAAGCTGCTTCAAGGGTGCGGTGATGAACATCGGTACCTCGAACGGCCTCGCCGCGCGGCAGACCAACCACCAGGACGTGCTCCAGTGCTGGATTACAGCGGTCGGCCATTCGCTGATGGACCAGACCGCCCGCAACATGCGCGAAGAGGAGATGATGGCATGACCCCATCGATCAAAACACGGCTAAAGGCGATCATTGGCGCGTTGGAGCATCTCGTACTGCCCGCGCTCGCCGATGCCGATTCAATCGTGCAGGAACAAGCGGCGCTTTCGCTGGGCCACCTCAAGATCATTGTGATGCAGGTTGACGATCTCGCCGCGAAGCTGCAGGGCAAGGGGTTCAAGGTCCAGGTGATTGGCGATGCCCGCGAACCGAGGTCCTACGCGAACGCGATCCAGGAAGCGGCCTATCTTTCGCGCCAGCTTTGAAGGAACCGGGCGATGTTACACGCTGCCCACAGCATAGCTGTCGATTAACGGGCATCACTCGGCAATTTCGTTAGCTATGCCTATCCAGCCGCGGGTCACGGAAATGCTCGGGATCGAACACCCGATCGTGCAGGGCGGGATGCGTTTGCCGACGAGGTTTCGGCGCTATCCTCGCGATGGCGGGAGTTATGCACTAACCGGCGCGCGCGGCGCAGGGACGCGAAGCCCTTGAACCGCGATCACGGCGATGGCCAGAAACGCGACGCTGCCGAACAGGGCGAAATCGTAGCTGCCAAAACTGTCCCGGCTGCGGCCGATCAAGAACGGGCTCAGGCCGAAACCGAGGGCGTA
>JANONQ010000005.1:0-2053 GCA_031420935.1 Novosphingobium sp.
TCTGTTTTCCGGTCTGGCGCACCGCGTATCGACCGATGATTTCGCCGCCCTGCTCAATCCTGCCAACGCGCTCCCACGCGCAGTCGAGGCTCGTCCCGAAGATATCTGCTGGCTGTTCTATACCTCGGGAACGACCGGCAAGCCCAATATGTGGCCGCGCTATGCCTGTCCGCATTGCCAGTCCGATAATTTGGGCTGGGTGAAATCGGGCGGCAAAGGCGTGTTGCATAGCTTTTGCGTTCTCCGCCAAGGCGCACCTGAGGGGTTTGAGGGTGATCTGCCCTATGCCATCGGTGTTGTGAAACTGCCTGAAGGTGTACAGCTTCTTGTCAGACTTGAGCCCACTGGCGCGGATGACTGGTCGGCGTATCAATGCGATGACGCCGTAGAATTTGTTGCGGTCGATGCCAGCGAAATCGAGCGGCGCCCCTGTGCTACCTTCCGCCGCGCGGGATAATGAACAGCTTTGCTTTCCTCGAAAAGTCGGCGCGGCAATGGCCCGATTCGGTGGCGTTGCTCCAGGGCGAGGAGAGTCTCACCTATCGCCAGTTCCGGGATCGCGCCCTTGCGGTGGGGGGGAACCTCCGCGCGCTGGGATGCGAGGCGGGCGACCGCGTGGCCTTCTGCCTTGCTAACTCGCCCAGGGTTCTGGAAGTAATTTTCGGCTGCTTTGCGGCGGGGCTGGTCGTAGTGCCCGTCAACGCGCGGCTTCATGCGCGGGAATTGGCGTATATCGTCGGGAACTGCGGCGCGAAGGTTCTGGTTCACGGCCCTGAGTTTGCCGACGGCATTGCGGCGCACGCTGATCTGTTTTCCGGTCTGGCGCACCGCGTATCGACCGATGATTTCGCCGCCCTGCTCAATCCTGCCAACGCGCTCCCACGCGCAGTCGAGGCTCGTCCCGAGGATATCTGCTGGCTGTTCTATACCTCGGGCACGACCGGCAAGCCCAAAGGCGCGATGTGGAACCACCGGATGGTTCGCTGCGTAATCATGAATTATCTCGCTGATCTTTATAACATCCAGCCTGGCGAGATTGTGCTGCATTGCGCGCCAATGTCGCACGGCAGCGGGGTTTCGGCACTTCCCGCCATTGCGCGCGGCGCGACCAATGCGATTACCGAGTCCGCCAGTTTTGATGTTGATCATCTGTTCGCGACAGTTGAGCGGCTCAAGGTTTCGCACATTGGCTTCATGGCTCCGACCCAGATCATCAAGATGCTCGAGGATCATCGGCCGGGCCGCTATGATCTCTCGAGCCTCAAGGCGATCTGCTACGGCGGCGCGCCGATCTATGTCGATCAACTCAAACAGGCGATGGCGACCTTTGGGCCGGTTTTTGTGCAGCTTTACGGGCAGGGGGAAGCGCCGATAACGATCACCGGACTGACGGCGGCGGCACATCAGAAACTTTTCGAAGCCAACGATCCCCGCATTGGCTCGGCAGGGCAGGTGCGCACGGATGTCGAGGCGCATTGTGTTGACGCCGACGACAATCCGCTACCCGCAGGGCAAGCAGGCGAAGTCGTCGTACGCGGCGATGTTGTCATGCCGGGCTACTGGAACAACCCGGAGGCGAGCGCCGAAACCTTGCGAGGCGGTTGGCTGCACACCGGGGACATCGGCTATTTTGACGAACAAGGCTTTCTGTTCCTGCTGGACCGCGCCACGGATATGGTGATCAGCGGCGGAAATAATGTCTATCCGCGCGAAGTGGAGGAGGTGATCATTCTCCATCCCAAGGTGGCCAATTGCGTCGTGTTTGGCATTCCCGACGATTATTGGGGAGAGGCGGTCCATGCGGTCATTGTCGTCAAGCCTGGTGCAGCCCTCACCGCAGGGGAGATCATCACATTTTGCGGCGAGCATATGGCCGGATACAAGAAGCCCAAGGCGATCGACTTTGCGGATGAGTTGCCCGTAAGCGGCTATGGCAAGATCCTGCGCCGCGAAGTGCGCGACGCTTATTGGGCCGGGGTTGAGGGCCGCATCGGCGGCGGCGCTGGGGCTACCAAGGTGCCGGAATGAAGAGGGGGGCATGAAGGGCGTCGCC
>JANONQ010000006.1:0-4825 GCA_031420935.1 Novosphingobium sp.
TTGCACGGCCGGTTCCGGCTATCCAGCTGCTCGGCCAATATCCGGTCCCAGCCGTCCTTCACCGCGCCGTTGGAGCCGGGCAGGGCGAAGATATAGGTGCCGCGCGCCAGCACCGCGCAGGCGCGAGACTGAACGGTGGAGGTGCCGATGGTCTGGAAGCTGACCAGCCGGAAGATCTCGCCGAAGCCGGGGATGTCGCGTCCACCACAAGCTACCTTCACCCGGTCGAGCGCCTCGGGGGTGACGTCGCGGCCGGTAAGCCCGGTGCCCCCGGTGGAGACGATGCAATCTACGCCGTCGTCGTCGATCCAGGCGTTGAGCCGCGCGGCGATCACCGCGACGTCGTCCGTCTCGATCGCGCGCGCGGCGAGATGGTGGCCGGCGCTGGTGATGCGTCCGGCCAGAATGTCGCCCGAGGTATCGTCGGCGGTGGTGCGCGTGTCGGAAACCGTCAGCAGCGCGATGTTGATCGGCTTGAAGCTGCGCGCCGGATCAACGGGCACGAAGCAGCGAACCGTTGGCCGACATCCGCACGCCGGTCGAGCCCGACAACCCGGCGAAAGTCGGCCACATGCCCTGCGCCAGCGCGACGCGGGTTTCCGAGGGGCCGCCAGCCTGCCGCTCGTACATCCAGAAATTGCGCATGACGATGTTCACATAGCCGCGGGTTTCCCAATAGGGCACCGATTCGATCCACAGCAACGGATCGCCCTGATCGCGAATCTCGTAATTCCAGCGCGAGATCGGGGTGAGCCCGGCGTTGTACGCGGCCATCACCTTGGGCAGCAGGCCCTGGGTACCGGGATTGTCGCGCAGCATTTCGAGATGGCGCTGACCGAAGGCGAGGTTGATCGACGGCTCGTTGAGGTCGCTGGCCGAACCGGAAACGCCGAGCGCGGCGGTATGGTCCTGCGCTGCCGAGGGCATGATCTGCATTAACCCGCGCGCACCCGCCGGGCTGACGACACTGGCGCGGAACACCGATTCTTGCAGCGCATGGGCATAGACCAGCGCCGGATCGATCTTCCAGCCGCCCACCGGTGTCCATTTCGGGGTGGGGAAGCGCGTCGCCGGTTCGGGCTTGCCGCCATAGGGTGCGTTATAGGCCATCCACAGCTGGGTGGAAGGCAGGCCAAGGTCGCGCGAGAGGCGGGACAGCGGCTGATATTCGGAAGCACTGCCGATCCGCGCCTGGTGGCGCAGCGCCTCGTCGGCCATCTGGTCGCGGCCGATCTCGGCAAGACCGACGGCGGTGCGGATATTGCCGACATCGCGCAGTCGCTGCCAGTCGGCCTGGGTGAAATCGGCGGCGGTGTGGGTTTCGGGCAGCTTGTAGCCGAGCTGTTCGGCCGCCAGCATACCGTAAAGCGTCTCGTCGCGCCCGGCAGCCTGGCGCAGCAGTGCGGCGGCTTTTTCAGGCTGACGGCAGCGCACCAGCGCCCGGGCCTGCCAATAGCGCGCGGCGGTTTGCAGCTCGGGATTGTCGGCGCGGGCGGCGGTCTTGTCGAAGGCATCGGCAGCGCCGGCGCAGTCGCCAAGCCGCCAAGCGGCGAGACCGGCGGTCCACCAGCCTTCGGCAACCCAAGGGCCGCTTGCCTGACCGGCCCGCTGGGCGAGGGCATAGGCGGAAGCGTCGTCGTTCTCGATATAGAAACTCCAGGCGATGCGCTGGCGCCATTCGGCGCGCGCCGCGTCGCTCAGCGTCCAGTCAATCCCGTCGAGCAACAGGCGAGCGCCAAGCGGGTCATCGGCCTTGATCCGCTCGAGAATGGGACCGGCGATGTTGGCCGGCATGGTTCCGTCGTCGGTCTCGCGCGGGCGAATGCGCTTTGGCGTCTGTGCGAGGCTGACCAGCGGCTGGGCACCGGGCAGCGATGGCAGCGAGATCGCCCCGCGCTTTATCGCCAGCTGTGCGATCTGATCGGCCTCGGGCAGTTCCGCACCTTTGGAGAGCCAAAGGTTCAGTTCGCCAAGCTCGATACGCGGCGAGCCGGGAGCGAGATAATATTCGGCTTTGGCGGTCTGGTGCAGCGGGCCGTCCACTTTCGCGGCGAACAGCTGCTGGACGCGAAGCCAGTCCTTGCTGTCGATGGCGGCGAACAGGCTGCGGTAGTAGTCACGCTCTTCCAGGCTAAGCAGCGAGGGCACCGCCGTGCGATCGGCGCGGTTGCGAAAATAATCGACTGCAGCGCTGTTGGCCCAGGCAGCTGAAGTAGCGAACGGCGCGGCCAGCGCTCCCGCAGCCGCGCAGGCCAACGTCATCTTCAAAACTCTAGCCGTTTTCACGTAGCTACCGTCTCCGTTATTGGGGCCGCTGAAACCCCGGAATTCCAAGCCAGCCAATCCTGCCAAACCGCCGCTTTCCAACGCGGGCGTTCGAGCAAAATAGCCAATTCGCGCTGGACCAGTAGAGGCACGCTCCCTCCGACATGGTGAAATTTTGGCAAAACATCCAATTTATTCGGCGGATCGGTGCTAAGCAACGGCAGGACGTTGGCGCCGAGGACGATCATGCGCCGGGGAGCAACCAGCGCGGCATGGTGCCGCAGCACTTCGCCCATGCCCGCGCGGCCCAGCGCCGCCCAATCGGCATGAGGGGTATGACGGGGCAAGGCGCTCGCCAGATACACGGCACCGGGCGCGATGCCCATCGCCGCCAGCATGGCATCCAGCAGGCGTCCTTGCGGCCCGGAGAGCAGGCGCTCGCTATCCTCGGGCTCGGGCTCGGGCACAACGATCATCAGCTCCGCACCATGGGCCCCGCGCGGCAAAATCCGGGTGTTAACCTGTCCGCCGTCGAGCCAGGGCTCGCGCGACCACCAGGCGGCAAAACTCTCCAGGTCGGCGGGCCACCCGCTGCGATCGATCGGTGCGGCAATGACCGGTTCTGCCTTTGCCCGCGGCTGCCGGGGTGTGCGCGGACTGGCCGAAGCGCTCTCAGCGGCCGGGGCCTCCGGCTCGCTCAGCGCGATCCAGCCTTGCGCTTCGTCGCGCAAGTCGCCGTCGACGCCGGCATCGCGCCACCAGTCGAGCGCGGCGGCCAGCTGCTGCGCGAGGCCCGATTTTGCGCCATAGTCCATGCTGCGGGTCTTGACCTGCCGGGGCGCAGCAATCAAGGCTCAATCCGGCATTATTCTGCCAAGGCGCAGATCGGGAGCAACCGATGAACGAACGCGAATCGATGCCGTATGATGTGGTGATTGTCGGCGGCGGCCCGGCTGGTCTCGCTGCGGCGATCCGGCTGAAACAGGTCAATGCCGAGCTGGCGGTGTGCATCCTCGAGAAGGGCTCGGAAATTGGCGCGCATATCCTGTCGGGCGCGGTGGTCGATCCCCGGGCGCTGGACGAGCTGCTGCCCGATTGGCGTGACGATGGCTGCCCGATGGCCGAAGTGCCGGTCACCGAAAATCACCACTGGCTGCTCACCGGCAAGCGCAAATTTGACATGCCCGAACTCATCATGCCGCCGCTGATGTCAAACGACGATAATTACACTGGCTCGCTCGGCAGTCTGTGCCGCTGGCTGGCCGGCAAGGCGGAAGAACTGGGGGTCGAGATCTTCCCCGGTTTTGCCGCCGCCGAAGTGCTTTATGACGAAACGGGCGCAGTGCGCGGGGTCGCCACCGGCGACATGGGCATAGCGCGCGATGGCAGCCACAAATCCGATTACCAGCCTGGCATGGAGCTCACCGCCAGATACACCCTGTTCTGCGAAGGCGCGCGCGGCAGCCTGACGAAACAGCTCAAAGCCCGCTTCGATCTTGAGCGCGATTGCCAGCCGCAGGTTTACGGCCTCGGCATCAAGGAGCTTTGGGAAATCGATCCCGACAAGCACGTTCCCGGGCGGGTGATCCACACGCAGGGCTGGCCCTTGTCGGAAAGTGAAACCTGGGGCGGCGGCTTTCTCTACCATCAGGCCAACAACCAGGTGGCGCTTGGTTTCGTCACTTCACTCGATTATGCAAACCCTTATGTCCATCCCTTCGAGGAATTTCAGAGGTGGAAGCAGCATCCTGCGATCCGCGAAATTCTCGAAGGCGGTCGCCGCGTCGCGTATGGCGCGCGGGCGATCAACGAGGGCGGCTGGCAATCGGTGCCGCGCCTAGCCTTTCCCGGCGGCGCGCTGGCAGGCTGTTCGGCAGGCTTCGTTAACGTGCCCCGGATCAAGGGCAGCCATACCGCGATGAAGAGCGGCATGCTCGCGGCCGAAGCCGCCGCCGCTGCCATCGCTGCGGGTCGCGGCGCGGATGAGCTGGGCGAATATGACACCGCCGTGCGCGCCAGCTGGATCGCGCAGGAGCTGAAGGTGGTGAAGAATTCGCAGCCGCTGGTCGCCAAGTTCGGCGCCGATCTCGGCACCCTTCTGGCCGGCACCGACATGTGGATGCGCACGCTGAAAATCGGTCTGCCGTTCACCATGAAGCACCACACCGATGCCTCCGCCACCCAGCGCGCCGATCTCTTCCGGCCGATCGCCTATCCCAAACCCGACGGCGTCATCAGTTTCGACCGGCTGACGTCGGTAGCATTTTCCTTCACCAACCACGCGGAAGACCAGCCCTGCCATCTGGTGCTGACCGATCCCAGCGTCGCCACGCGGATCAACCTGCCGGTCTATGCCGGGCCCGAAGCGCGCTATTGTCCAGCCGGGGTCTATGAATTCGTTGGCGACGAGGGAGCGCAGCAATTGCAAATCAACGCGCAGAACTGCGTGCACTGCAAGACCTGCGACATCAAGGACCCGACGCAGAACATCAATTGGGTGACGCCCGAGGGCGGCGGCGGCCCGAATTATCCGAATATGTGAATTCCTCCCTTTTCTCAG
>JANONQ010000007.1:0-14474 GCA_031420935.1 Novosphingobium sp.
AGATGATCGGCATGCGCGTGCGTTTCGAGCAACCAGTCAATAGTAAGCTCCTTCTCCCCGACATAGGCGATGACCGCGTCTGCCGAGGAGAAGGAGGTGCGACCCGAAGCTGGATCATAGTCCAGGACGCTGTCGATAATCGCAGCGCATCGGCTCTCGGGATCGTGGACGACATAGCTAACCGTGTTGGTCGGCTCGTCGAAAAAGGATTTGATGACGACGCTATCCGGCGGCGTAACGCCAATTTGCACTGATGCTTGCTGAATTGCCGAGTCGGTCACGGGGAAACCCTTAAGAATCATATTTACAGAAACTATGTAATCTTATATAGGGATTGCGTCAACCGGGCCTTGTAAGAGGTCGCGATGTGGATGGAAAAACACGAACATGACCGGACTCGCCGAGACCCGCGCCGTAAGGATTGGGGACGTCGCTCCAGACTTTGTTGCGCGCTCAACCAAGGGTGAAGTGAAGCTCTCCTCCTATCGCGGCCGTTGGCTTATCTTCTTTTCGCATCCGGCCGATTTCACCCCGGTTTGCACCACGGAGTTTGTCGGTTTGGCCAAGCGGCAGGCCGCTTTCGATTCGCTAGATTGCGCGCTGGTCGGTCTTTCGGTCGACAGCCTGTATGCGCACCTTGCTTGGGTCAGGGCGATCGAAGAGCAGTTCGGCGTTGCCATCCAATTTCCGATCGTCGAGGACCCCAGCATGGCAGTCGGCCACGCCTACGGCATGATCGATGAGTCCAGCACCGATGCAATGGCAATGCGCTCGGCCTACTTTATCGATCCCAATGGTGTCATCCGTGCTGTAATCAGTTACCCCCCCACTGTCGGGCGATCGGCGGATGAAATGTTGCGGCTGGTGACAGCCTTGAAGGCGGTAGAAGACGGCAAGGGGTTTGCGCCCGAAGGCTGGCAGCCGGGAACACCGCTACTCGCCCCGCCACCCGACGGCAGCGAACCCCTTAAAGAGAGGGCGGACTGGTTCTGCCAAACTCTGCCATGACAGCGCTTTATGAAAGCCGCGACCTCGCGGCCAGCGCGTCGGAGAAGCTCAAGGTCTATGCACAGCCTCAGCGACTGATGATCCTCAGTTGCCTGCTGCGCAGCGAACGCAATGTTGCCGAGATTGGCGAAGCAACCGGTATCGGCCAGCCCGCGCTAAGCCAGCAGCTCGGCGAATTGCGCCGCGCCGGTCTTGTCAGCACGCGCAAGAAAGCCAAGCAGGTCTGGTACACGCTTGCCGACGAAGCTGTCTGGCTGTGTGTCCAGACCATGGAGATGATCTTCAGCGGTGGCGGGGACCTGGAAGTAGTGCGGAGCAATGCCACAAAACCAATAGGAAAAGTTGCGGCCAAACCATTTTCGTTAGGCGCAGCCAGTTTTGCCCAAATCCTGTAGCCAAATGCCGCATAAGCGTGCCGTACAGCCCGGCGGTAGCGCCAGCGGAAAACACGGGCGGATTATCGACGTCGCTGATCGTCAGCGCACCGCTGACTTGTGACGTGCCGTTGGCAGCGGACGATTCGCTTACGGTGCCGGCGGACGTGCCGCCAATCACCACTGCGACATCGTCGAGACGGGCAACGACAGCTGGCGCTTCAAGAACCGCAGCTGACCCACCCCAATAGCCGATAGAAATGCGCTTCGCTCTGCGGGTGCCTCCGATCGGGCATAGCCGGCCTTGCGGTCCGGGCATAACAAGCTAATTGCCGGCCTATCAGAAACGCATACTCTCTTTGACCAGACGCAGGTATAGGGCGCAACATGGGCGACGAGATGACAAACCGGCAATGGCTTCTGGCCAGGCATCCGCAAGGCGCGGTCACGCGCGATTGCTTCACTCTTACTACCGCTCCCGATCGCAGGGGACAGGGCGATGCCGGGCAGGTGCTGATGCAGTGGGAACTGATGCTGTGCGCCCCCACCATCCGCAACTGGATCAGCGGCGCAACCGACAGCTATCACCCGGTCATCCGTGTCGGGGACGTGGTGCTTGCCCCCGCAGTCGGGCGTATCATCGAAAGTCACGATCCGGAATTTCCGCTCGGAATGCGGCTGTTCGGTGCGGCCAGCTGGCAGGACCAGCAGTGGATCGATCCCAAGGCCGGCTACCGGGTCATCCCGGCCAAGATTTCGTCGCAGGATGCGATGGGCGTGTTAGGGATAAACGCGATTACCGCCTGGTGCGGGCTGGTCCACATCGGCCAGCCCAAGCCGGGCGAAGTGTTGCTGGTATCGGGCGCGGCGGGGTCGGTCGGCTCGGTGGTGGCACAGATCGGGCGGATTCTGGGCTGCAAGGTCATCGGCATTGCCGGCGGTGCCGACAAGCTGCGCTGGCTGCGCGAGGATTGCGGGATTGAGCATCTGATCGACTATAAGTCCGAACCAGTGGCGGAGCGGCTTGACGTCCTTGCCCCTGAGGGGATCGACATATATTTTGATAACGTCGGCGGCAACATTCTTGAAACTGCGGCAGCCCGGACGCGCCAGCGCGGCCGGATCGTGCTGTGCGGCCAGATTTCCGCTTATGAAGGCGGCGGCCCGATCGCCGCTCCCCCGCTAGACATGATGCGCCTGATCTACGGCGGCATCCGCATTGAAGGTTATATCGTTCGCCATCATGCCGAAACCATCCCGCAGGCGCTGGCGGATCTGGCAGATTGGATTGCCAGGGGGCTGATCGCCCACCGCGAAGATATCCGCCCCGGCTTTGATGCCTTGCCCGAAACCCTGGCGCTGCTGTTCAAGGGTGCCAACAATGGTACGCTGCTGGCGCGGATTTCCGACGCAAACGGCAATCTGGTCTGACCGCGTGACAATCCGGGTGGCAGAAGTTCTGGACGCGCCGATCGAACAGGTCTGGGCGTTCATCGGCGATTTCGGCGGCCTGAAGCGGTGGCACCCGGCAGTGCGCAGCTGCGAGGTGCGCGGCAGCGGCATAGGTGCGCTGCGCGTGGTCGAACTTGACGGGTGGCACGCAACGGAACGGCTGGTCGAATATGATCCCGCCAGTTTTACGCTCGGCTACGAAATGGTCGATTGCGGCAAGCAGATGCTGATCGGAGTGCGGGGCACGATGCGGCTGGAACCAGTTTCACCTGCGCGCTGCCGAATCCTGTGGACCTCGGAGATGCCGACCGATTCACCGCAAGACCTGGAGCCGATGTTGCTAGCATACTATCCAGCGCGAATCGCGCATTTGCGTGCCGCGCTGGGCTCGACGGGTGCTGGATAGAGCTCGAAGCTACCACCAGCGAGAATGACCTTGCCGCCGAGATGGCCGCCGCGAAGACGACGGGCATTGCCCCGTTCGAACGCAAGCGCCCCGCCAGAAAGCCGTTCCCCGAGCATCTGCCCATCGCCTGGCGACGGAACGGGTGCCTCCTCGATGCTAAAATCGCTTGCCCGAACCTTGCCGACCGGGCCCGCCTTCAGGACCACTCTTCGATTGCCGGCCATCGCCCTGCCTCCGCTAAGGTTTTTTCGGCAGTGCGAAAGCAACGATGGTGTCGCTCAGCGGCAAAGACTGCAGCATGACATGGCCACCGGCGGCGGCAACCACGAACTGCCGGCCGCTGGTGGGGCTGACGTAGGTCATCGGGTTGCCATTTGCACTTGCGGGGATGCGTGCCCGCCACAGCTCTTTGCCAGTTACGCTGTCGAACGCGCGGAACGCCTTTTCCTTGACGTAGCCGGTGAAGGTGATCCCGCTGCGCGTCGTCACCATTCCCCCCCAGCCGGGCATGCCCATCGGGATTGGCACGCCGAGCGAAAGGCCAAACGGACCGCTATCCTGTGCCGTACCGATCGGACGTGACCACATCAGCTTGCGCGTCCGCATGTCGATCGCACTCAGCTTGCCGAACGGCGGCGCGTTGCACAGCACGTTGAGCGGCGAGATCAGCCCGCTCAGGAATACGCCATAGGGCGTTCCCAACATTGCCTGGGGAAGATTGAAGTTGGTCGCGGAATGGGACGTCGACTTGGCGTTATTCAACAGCCGATCGGCTTCCTTTCGCCCGACGAGCTGGGCAATCGTGCCGTAGTAGAACGAATTGACCAGCATGATCTTGCGTTCAGGATCATAGGAAACTCCGCCATAGTTCATGCCCCCGCCGATGCTCGGATAAATCAGCGATTCGTCGGTTCCCGGCGGCGTCATCGGGCCGTCATAGCGCAGTTCGCGGAACCGGATGCGGCACCACAGCTGATCGAGCGGGGTCAGGCCCCACATATCCTTTTCCACCAGCGGCGGCCCGGAGAATGACGGCATTCCGGTAGAGAACGGCTGCGTCGGGGCGATGCGCTCGTCCGGCACCGCGCCGCGGCTTGGCACCGGGCGTTCCTCGACCCTGGTCAGCGGCTTGCCGGTGCGGCGATCCAGCAGGAATATCTCGCCGCGCTTGGTCGCCTGGGCCAGCGCGGGCACGGCCTTGCCGGCGATGGTGGCATCAAGCAGCGTCGGCTGGGATGATACGTCATAATCCCACACATCGTGGTGCACAGTCTGGAACGACCAGCGCACATCGCCGGTCGCGGCATCAAGCGCGACGATCGAACTGCCGTATTTGTCGTCTGCCGGGCGACGCTGGGCGCCGAAGAAATCGGGCGTCGGGTTGCCGGTTGGCACATAGATCAGCCCCAGCGCTTCATCGCCGCTCATCGGCGCCCAGCTGTTGGGCGAGCCTCGGCTGTACCATTGTCCCGGGGGCGGCCCGCGGCGGTTGGCCGGATTCACCGCATCCCACGCCCACGCCATCTTGCCGGTGACGACATCGAACGCCCGGATCACGCCGGAAGGTTCGTCGGTGCTCTGGTTGTCGGACATGCCGCCGCCGACGATGATATTGCCGCGCACGATAACCGGCGCGGAACTGATGAAGTAGTAGCCGGGCAGGATCTCGCCCATGCCCTCCTTGAGATCGACGATGCCCGCCTTGCCGAACGACACACAGGGCCGGCCGGTCCGGATGTCCAGCGCGATCAGTTGCGCGCCGAAAGTTCCGGTGATGATCCGTTCGGGGCAATCCTGCTGACTGGGATCGGCGTGATAGGCGACCCCGCGGCAAGTCCGGACCGCCGACGCCCCTTCCGGATTTACCTTGGGATCAAACCGCCAGAGTTCCTGGCCGGTTTCCGGATCAAGCGCGATGACGATATTGGTTTGGGTACACAGCACCAGCCGGTTGCCGACCATGACCGGGGTGGCCAGAAGCGGGCTTGGCGTGCCCTCCTGCTTGACGCCGGTATGATAAGTCCATGCCACTTGCAGCTTGTCGATATTGGTCTTGTCGATCTGCGCGAGCGGCGAGAAGCGCTGCCCCTCCAGCGTCCGCCCATATTGCGGCCACTCGCCGGGATTGAGGCCGTCAGGAAGCAACTGGGTCGGCCAGGACCGATCCGCAACGGCGTCAGGCCCTGGCTGGAACGCGGCGGTGGCAATCGCCAGCAGGCCCAGCGCGCCCGCAGCGCCCGGCGCGAAGGCCGCCTTGCCGATGGGCCGACGAATCCCCGGCAGCAGGAACAGCAGGCCAAGCACCGCCGGCCCCATCAGTCGGGGCATCAGTTGCCAGCCGTCCAGACCGACTTCGAGCAAGGCCCATGCGAGAGTGGCGGCCAGAAATGCGCCATAGATCCATGCCGAAAGCGGCTTCGTCCGCCACAGCAGGGCGCCGACCGCCATCACGATCAGGCCGGCGAGCAGATAATAGATCGAACCACCCAGACTGACGAGCTTGACCCCGCCGATTGTCAGCGAAAGGCCGATAACCAAAAAGAATGCAGCCAGCAGCCGCGCGAGTATTTTCTTGCCTTTAAGCATGCGCCCCTCGCCAGAATTATTGTTGTATCC
This sequence comes from Novosphingobium sp., assembly GCA_031420935.1. Lineage (GTDB taxonomy): Bacteria > Pseudomonadota > Alphaproteobacteria > Sphingomonadales > Sphingomonadaceae > Novosphingobium. The sequence continues at coordinate 5,857 of JANONQ010000007.1, forward strand.
GAATCATTTGCGAACCCACCAGGTTTTCAAGCAGAATGGGAGTACTTCTGTCAGCCCAGTCGCGCAGCCATTCCGCGCTCCGGCTTGCCGCGGGATGCGGGATCATCACCGGACGGTAGCTGGCGCAGCCCATGCGTGCCGCTATGCGGCTGCAGACATCGATGAAGGGGTCGGTGATGATTACGCTTGCCGGAATGCCACGCTGCTCCATCATCAGCGCGTCGATCAGGCTGCAAGAACTGCAAGCGCCGCAATCGCCAAGGCCGGTCAGTACCAGATCGGCTTCCGCCGCAAGCCGGTCGGCAATGTCGTTGTCCAGCGGAGAGCCCGCCGACGGCTTGGAGTGAATCGTTACTGATGCCACGGGGAAGTGGCGGTTCAGCGCTTCGGTCATGTAGGTCAGCAGTTCGGTAGTGCGGGGCTTGCCGTTGTTGACCAGCACGATGCGCGCGCCGCCCGCGAGCGGACTGCGTTTGGCCAGCGCGATCTGCTCTTCGGGCGCCGCCGCGGGAACCGGGCGATAGACCTGGATGGTCGCCATGAAACTGTCTCCTTGTGGCTATCGCCGTAGCGCAATGGTCGAGAAATCGATCTCGCAGGAATCGGGCCCACAATCGGGCAGCGCCTCGTCTGCCGGACGAACCCGACGCGTCACCGCCTTGCCGTGCCTGGCCGGAAAGACCGAGGGGATGAATGCAGACCAGCCTGCGCCATAGCCGCCGGCGGTGACGAGTAGCAGGTCCTCAGCCTTTTCGAAAGTGGGATAGGTCCCATCCGCAGCCGCGGGTAGATAGTGGTGGTCGCCCGGCTTTTCGATGATGATGCCCGCGGCTTCGACCTCCGCGCCGCTCACCCGCGACTCGCGCAGGAGGAAATCAACGATCTGCTCATGGGTCCAACCCGCGTCGCGCAGGCTAAAGCGATGCTCTGGTCCGAGGACGACTATGCCCTGGCCTGCCTTGCCGACGATGACTGAGCCGGGCGGCTTCATCAGCGAGGCAAAACTGCGCAGCAGTCCTGCGGGGTCGCCGTTGGTGAAGTTCGCGATTTGCCGCGGTCCCTCGCTTGCCATGACGGTGACAGTCGTGTCTTCCGCCTCGTACCCGAGTTGGACGCGCAGCGGCCGCCATGGCTGCGTCGGTTCGTCCTCGGCAAAGCAAAAGGTATATTTGGCGGGCGTGGCCATGCTGGATTCGTCCTGCACGCTGCGGCGCGCGCCGATCACGTTCATTGCGACCAGCCGCACTGCGCGGCCGATAGTCGCGTTGGCGCGGTTGCCGGGACCGAATAAGTTCGACGTGGCATTCATCCCGATCTCTGCCGCCATTGGTCCACTGACAACGATACAAGCGGCTCCGCCGCTGGTGCTGGTCAGCACCCCGTTCGCATTCCATGCCGGATCAAGCATGGCGCGCAGTGCGGCGAGCACCACCGGAAAATAGGCCGGCAGACACCCTGCCATCACTGCGTTGACTGCGGCTAACCCGGCGGTCACCGTCCGATTTCGAGCAGGAACGCTGCCCAGGATCTCGTCTTCGGATACGCCACCACCGGCCAGCATGGCGGCCACGCGGTCCAGCGTCGGTGGGATGACGGGCAGGCCGTCGGTCCAATCCTGCTGCATGAAGAAATCGAACGCCGAAGCTTCATCTACTTCTAGAATTTCCATGGCGCGTCCTATAACCCGTTACGTTTGAGGATAACTGCGCTGCACTCAAGCAGGCGCGAAAGGACGCATGTCGAAATAATCGCGCCATGCGGCAATGCGATCGCCTTCAACTTCGAAAATTCCCATGACGCGAATTGTGGACAACACCTTGTCGTTCTTGTCCCGCAGGTAATCGATCCGTTCGGTAAGGACCTTGTTGCCAGTCACGGCGATCGCCAGCATGTCGATGGTGATGTGATCGAGCCCGGGAAGGAAATTGTCGATCAACTTCAGGGCGTCGTCCCGGGTCGTGGTGTGGGTCAGGTCGACATTTTCGTATACGATATCGTCTGCAAGGTAATCGTGGAACGACTTGCGCAACGTTTCAACACTGCCCGCCCAGGCTCCCAGGAATTCGGTAACGATCTGCTCAGGATTCTTGGTCATGGCACCTCTCCTCGATTAATGTTTTCTGATTGACGCATGTGCGGATCCCCCGCGGGTGTCGAATTAGAAAGTCAGGGGCAGTGCGCAGTGGCTTTCCAGGACGTTGTCGCGATGCTCGATCAGTATTGGGTCCACCGCATCCCCGAGATCAGCTCCCATAGCCTGGCCCATTTCACGGTAGGCGTCGGGCATCGGACAATGCTCATGGCGGATGGGGAAAACCAGAGTCGAGAAAGTGGTCCAGTAGATATCGGCAGCGGTGAGCGAGTCCCCGACGAGGTAGCGGGATCCGCGCTGGCGACTGGCTCGAAGACGGGTCGACAGCAGATTCAGAATAGCCTCCATCCGGTTTTTCGCCTGAGCAGCGCTGCGCGAAGGGTCGCCATAGCGGAACTGCATGATGTCTACCTGTTCGCGACTCAAGAAAACCGGTTCGTCCGATTGCCCCTGCAGCGCAGCTTCCCACGCAGCCATCTTGTACAGTCGGAAGTTCCAGCCGAAGCCATCCTCTCCGCAAATGTCGTTGGCCAGACCGAACATGTCGGCTCGCATCGCCTCGTCTTGCGGAATCAGACCCGGTTCGGGCTGCAGCCGTTCCGCCAGCAGCAAAATTTCATCCCAACGGGCGCGGCCGCGTTCCTTGTCCAGCACTGCAACCGGAGCAGACTCCTGGCCAGTCCATTCACGCAGGAACTTGTCCTCCTGACCAATGGCTTGCGCAACTGGCGTGAACTCAATGGATTTCATGTCGAGGATGATCTTGGCAGCGACGCTCCATGGACCCGGAAATCCGGGCGACAGCACCACTCTCAGTCCCGAGAGATGGACTGCGTCGGCAACGGAAACATAATCTACCATTGTCACTTGGTCCTTTGATTGAAGAGCAATTCCCGTTCCTCGTTGGAAAAGCTCGTCCGGGGAGCTGGAATAACGGAATCCCGCATTGCGATCTCGACTGCGGGGCGCCGTTTGATGCCCAGGTACCAGCGGTTCAGGTTCGGGAATTCGTTCAGGTCGATGCCGTGGTGCTGGTGAAACAGGATCCAGGGCCAGCTTATCATGTCGGCGATACTGTAATCGCCAGCTATGAATTCATGATCGGCCAGGTGATTGTCCAGCAAGCCATACAAGCGGTGGGATTCCTTGTCGAACCGCTCAATGGCGTAAGGCAGTTTCTCGGGCGCATAGTTGCGGAAATGCCCGAACTGGCCCAGGTTCGGGCCTTGAGCGGACATCTGCCACATGACCCATTGCAGGACCGGCGCGCGCGTACGCGGATCGGAGGGCAGGAAAAGCCCTGTCTTTTCGGCGAGGTAAATCAGAATGGCGCCGGATTCCGCGACGCTGATCGGTTCTCCGCCATCGCTCGGCTCGGTATCGACGATTGCGGGAATACGGTTGTTGGGGCTGATGGCCAGAAAAGCGGGGTCGAACTGTTCCCCGTTGAAGATGTCGACCTTCACCCGCTCGCTGGCTAGTCCCATCTCCTCGACAGCTATGGTGACCTTGTAGACGTTTGGAGTTTCGCCGTAGTAAATGCGGATCATGCTTTGCGTCGCCTTGTTTCGTCGGCCTCGACGCTGTCACGCCGCCGCCCGATGCGCTATCGCTTGTCGTATCGCCTCCCATCGAGGCTCGTGTCATATTCTTTTTTCAGATTGCGTATGTCTGAAACGAATATAGCAGGCACGGCAGTGTATGCAGGCCACGACTACACTGAATATAGTTAAATTAACCAAATAAATAACTACAGAAAAATAATACAAGGGCATGAGAATGGAGATAAGGCATCTTCGATATTTCGTCGCCATGGCGGAGAGTAGCAGCATACTTCACGCCAGTGAGCGGCTCCACGTCGCCCAATCTTCTCTTAGTGTGCATCTCGCCAATCTCGAAAGCGATCTCGGGTTGAAGCTGATGGAGCGCAACCGAAAGGGGGTAACCCTGACGCCGGCGGGCCAGATGTTTTACGAACAGGCGCAAAACCTGCTGCGCCAATATCAGGAGATGCGCGAAAACGTCCGGGGATTGGCAGATACCGCGCGCGGCCGGGTTTCAATCGGCATGCCTTCCACGACGTCAGCCGTCATTGCCGGAGACCTATATCGCATGATCGCTGAGGAATATCCGGAAATAAGCGTTTACATAACAGACGCAGGCGCGGGAAACGTCTATGAATGGCTCCTTGATGGACGCCTCGACTTGGCAATCATCTTCAGCGTACCCGACAGTACGGATCTCGTGGTCACGCCTCTGCATGACGAGGAGTTCTGGTTGGTCAGCCACCCTCGATCGGCACCGCCCGGTGAAATAGTCGACTTTGCGGATATTTTTGCGTTGCCATTGGTAACCAGCAGTCGCGCCACCACCTGGAGAAAAGTCATTGACGACGTCGCTGGCAGATTCGACAAAAGCATTAACCCGATTATCGAGACGGAATCGGTAGCCGCGCTGCAATCCATTCTGATGTCAGGCCAAGCCAGCGCGGTGCTTCCCAAGTCGTACATAGAGCGGCAGTTGCACAATTCCGATTTGAAGTGCCAGCGACTTGTAAATCCCGACCTCCGGGGGATCGTGTCGCTCGTGCATCTGTCTGCCGCCCCACTCGGTGCCGCGCAAAAAGCAGTAAAGAAAATGCTGATCACTGCCTTGAGGCGACCCGAATGTGATTTTTCCCCGCGACAAGGTCAGACGATTCCCGTGATGCGCAGTGTCCCCACGGTCACGGCGCCGCCCGGCGTGCGACGCAAACGTCGCAAGGACACCTCTCCCGATCTTTAATTTGCCCGCCGAGATGGCATTGCGATCGACCGAATGGGCTTGAACCTGGAAGCCAGCTCTGGCGAGATTGAATGCCCGCTATGCTGTTTCTGCGGCTGTAATTAGCGGCTGCGTTGGATGCGACACCGATTAAGTTGCTTACTTCTACGAAGGGCGGCTAGCACTTCGAAGTCGGCATGCAGAAGGACTATTGGTGCGGCTTCATAGACCTCATTTGAGCCGCAAGCATCCGGCGAGGACCGCAGGAGCGGGCTTCAGGTGAAAACTTGTTCCTTGTCGTCATCGTAGCTCCTTACTCACAGATAGGAGCCTCCGGAAAACCCGGGGCGGTTCAACGCGCTTGAAGGCCGACTACTCGGTCGCCGTCCAGTTGGAAGTGGGCTACCTCCGCGATGGAGTAATCAGCGACAGTGAACGAGACGATTTGGACTCCCGACTGGATGCGCTTGACGTGCGGCTCGGCGACGTGAACTTCGCCGCTGCCGCCATAACCTCGCGCTCGCGGCTTGATGCCATCGGCCGCGCCCTGCCATCGAGCGGACTTTCGGCCGCGGCCCAAGCTCAGCTGCGCGTCCAACATGGGGACCTGTCTCGCCTAGATGCCGCGTACGCACAACTGAGTCCCACGGCCGACGACCGGGCATATCTAGACCGCCGTCTTACCGATCTCGAAATTCGCGCGCGAGTGCGTCGGTAACGGGACCGGGCCTTCGGAGGCGCGGGTGCCATTGTTTCTTGAACTTCGGTCGAGATCACGGTTTCTGATTCTTGCGGCTGTCGCGTTCACCAGTGGCTGCACCTCTCCCCCTGCGGAGACGCCGCAGGCCGTGCCGCGCCCGACCCCGGCACAGGAGGCGGCTGTTGACGATGGCACTTACCTCAAGCGGATCGATCCACTTGGCGGACAATGGCTCGTCGAGCGTATCGGGGAGGCCGTTTTCACTTCGTTCAAAGCCTGGATAAACTCGGCGCGGGCGGCTTCCTTAAGCACGGGGCAGGCTGCAGCGGCGGCTATCAGCCGAAGCAGCGTTTACTACCTGCCCAAGCCGGTGTCGGCGGCCGATCTCGCCATCATGCGGCGGATCGACGAGCTGCACCTGGAGTTTCCGTTTGCGGGCAGCCGAATGCTGCGCGATCTGCTTCGGCAGGAGGGCACCAGGATCGGCCGCCAGCATGTCGCGACACTGATGAAGAAGATGGCGATCGAGGCGATCTACCGCCGTCCGAACACGTCGAAGCCAGCACCTGGGCACAAGATCTATCCCTATTTGCTGCGCAAGCTGGCGATTGTGCGGCCCAATCAGGTGTGGGCGACTGACATCAACCGACATGCGTTTCATCGCTAAGTTAAGGCGGAGACGCCTGCTGACCGCTATAAGCCCCACTATGCTTAGCAGGCGCACAACCATTGGTGGCGTAGGGGGGTTTCTGGCTGCGCTGACGCTTCCTCTTCCAGCTTCGGCGCGGCCCTCATCCAAACCTGCACGCCTCCGTTTGGGTGACACAGTTGGCCTGATCGCTCCAGCCAGCTCGAACGACGAACCGCTCAATCCCGAAACTGTTCAGAATATTGTCCGAGGCATGGGGCTGGTGCCGAAGCTAGGACGACACGTCTCGGACAGGTTCGGCTATCTGTCGGGATCGGATCAGGACAGGGCGGCTGACATTAATGCCATGTTCGCGGACGCCACAGTTCGCGCCATTTTCGCCATGCGCGGCGGATGGGGTAGCGCGCGGCTGCTGCCGCTGCTGGACTGGGATCTCTTCCGGGCCAATCCGAAGCTGCTCATTGGTTCCAGCGACGTCACAGCGCTCCACCTCGCCTTCGCGGCGCGGGTTGGATTTCCCACCATCCATGCGCCGAATGCAAGCAATCGTTGGGACGTCATCAGTTGGAACAGCCTTTGGCGGCTGGCCTTCACTGGCGAGACGCCTCTCCTCGGCGAACCGGAGGGTCAGGACAGGACGCTGGACCGCTGGCGCACCACAACGATTCGGTCCGGCAAGGCAAGCGGTCGGTTGCTCGGCGGAAACCTGACCGTCCTGTCCACGTTGATGGGCACGCCTTGGCTACCCGATTTCGACGGAGCGATCCTCTTCCTGGAAGATGTGGGGGAAGCCGAATATCGCATCGACCGGATGATGAACCAACTTGCGCTCGCCGGCGTGCTCGGCAAAGTAGCGGGGGTAATCTTCGGCCAATGCATGCGATGCAATAGCGGCATTCCGGAGTACGCAGGTTTCACCGTGCCCGACATACTCGACCAGTACCTTTCGCCGCTTGGCGTACCCTCCTTTTCAGGCGCGAATATCGGCCACGTCAACAATCAGCTCAGCTTGCCCGTCGGTGCGCGGGTAGAGATGGACGCCGATGCGGGAACGATCCGCCTTCTGGAGCCGATGGTAGCCTAGCTTGTATCGCCGGCGGACGGCTCCCGCCAACATTCCCGACGTTTATGGCACGGTCAGCGATGCCCGCGCCTCGATCGGGCGGTATCTGACGTTCTACAACAGCCGACGCACGCACTCATCGCTTGACCGCAAGACCCCCGATCGGGCCTACTTCAACCAACCGCTTCTCGCAGCGGCATGAAACCGGCAGACACACCACTTAGCAATCGCGCGAGACGGTTCAAACAAACCGAGCCAGTCCTGCCGGCAAGTTGCCTCTCCATCGATAGGACGCTTATCGATACGGCGACTTCGCTGTTGGGCTAACGGCCGCTTTGCGCTTGATCGTGTTGAAAAAATCCCCCAGAGGAATCGGCGAGTAACAATCGATTTCTGAGTCCCGACCCCAGCGCAATAATGATTCAATTAGTCGATTCGAATGACGAGGAAAATGGCATCTGCACGATCATATCCCCCCTTGCTCGCGCCAACGGTGGGAGTAGAGCCCATACAGCTTCTGCGCCAAATTCCGCAGCTATGTAGCCCGGTAGGTATCCGAGTGGGCGGTCTGAATAGAAGGAATGATGATGCGTGCGTTGACTGCAGCCATTGCTCTGATCACCCTCGCCGCGCCTGCGCTGGCTGACGAAACCTGGTATCCGTCAAAGTACGGAGCTGAGGACGTTAAGGGCGCGATGAACAACCTCTCGCCCGAGGGCGCAGTTGCGGCGGCGAAATTGGTTAAGACTGGCAAGGTCTATGCGCTGGGCATCGTCACCGGGCCGGAAACGCCGGCCTGGCCGGGTCGCTCCTATTCGGTCGCGGTCATGCCGTTCGACGACGGCGGGGGCTCGCCGCTTGGAGCGAACCGCGTGACCGGGCACGACGACGTGCTGATGACGTTCGTCGGCATCGGCACGCAGCTCGACGGCCTGGGCCACGTCGGCATCGACCGCCGTCACTACAACGGCGTGCACGCGCGCGATATCTACCGGCCCGGCGGGGTGATTAAATTCGGTGCCGAGACGATCCTGCCGACCGCGACTCGCGGCGTGCTGCTCGACATGGTGAAATACTACAAGGTGGCGCAGCTCAAGCCCGGCACTGCGTTCAACCGGGCGGAGATCGACGCGGCGGCGAAAGCGGCGGGGGTCAAGATCGCCAAGGGCGATGTCGTACTGTTCCACACCGGCTGGCTGGCAATCGCCAAGACCGATCCCAAGCAGTTCATCGCGGGCGAGCCGGGGCTCGGCGAGGAAGGCGCGAACTACCTCGCCTCGCTCGGCGTGGCGATGATCGGCGCCGACACCTCCGCGCTCGAGGCGATCCCCTCCGAAAACCCCGAACGGCC
>JANONQ010000008.1:0-6267 GCA_031420935.1 Novosphingobium sp.
GGGCGCAGCGAACCGCAGTGGGCTGGTCGGCCATTATTTCATGACGCACAGCATCGCCGCGCTTTACGGCTTCTTCGACGACCAAGAGACGGAGAATTATCTGGGCGTGACCGGCGCGCAACAGACCAACCAGGATCACTACGGCAAGTCGAGCTTCGGCGGTGCGGCCTTTGGCAGCCTGCAATGGCAGATCGCGCCAACCATGAAGCCCAACGACCTGCTGGGCGTTGCCATGTCCAGGGCGGACCTGTTCGGCAAACCGCTTCAGGACTTCATGAACCGTGCGGTGCATCATCTGGCGGTAATGTTTGGCTTCGGCGAAGGGCTGCCCGTGCACGATAATCGCGTCGAACTGACCAGCCGGGAGGGCCCGGCCGGCACGAGTCTGCCGCGCGTCGTCCACCAGTTTGCCCCAGCTTCGGTGGGCGTGTGGGAACAGGCGGCGAAGCTTGGTCTGAAAGTGATGACCGCCGCAGGGGCCGCAGACAGCTGGTCGGGGCCGATGGCGTCAGCCCATATGATGGGCGGCACCATCATGGGCACCGACGGCGAGACCTCCGTTGCTGACGGTTTCGGACGCAGTCACGACATCGGCAATCTGGTGATCGCTGGCCCCGGGCTGTTCCCGACGGCCGGAGCGATGAATCCAAATTTTACCAACCACGCGCTTTCATTGCGGAATGTCGGGCATCTGATCGATCATTGGAAGGATTATGATGCAACCTGAAACACAAACATCAATACCGATTGACATTCGATTGATTTTTACGCCTAGTATCAAGGTGACTTCGTAAAAGCGAAGCCCGGTCGGGCAAAAAGCCATTTTCGCAGCAGAAGAACGACCAATCAGAGGAGGAATTGATGAAGCCCACTGCCCGTCCCGCCCTATTCGCATTTGCCAGCGTGTTGGCACTTAGCTTTGGCATGCCTGCTTCCGCTCAAGTGACCGACGACAACAGCAGCGCCAATGATGGCAGCGTGCTGGGGCAAGACATCGTCGTCACCGCCCAGAAGCGCGATGAGAGGTTGCAGGATGTCGGCATAGCGATTGTGGCTTTTTCCGGGGATCAACTCCGCGCGCTGGGCGTCGACAAAAGCTCGGACATTGCAACCTTTACGCCTGCCGTACATATCAGCGGCAGTCTTGCCGGGCAAAACACCCAATTTACGATCCGCGGTGTGACGCAGAACGACTTCAACGACATCGTCGAAGCGCCCAATGCAGTCTATCTCGATGAAGGCTATATCCCGATCGCTCAGGGGCAGAGTTTCGCTGTGCTCGACATCGAACGTGTCGAAATCCTGAAAGGACCGCAGGGCACACTGTTCGGACGGAATGCGACAGGCGGCCTGGTCCATTATATCAGCCGCAAACCTTCGCTGGAGAAGTGGGAGGGCTTCATCGACACCCGCCTTGGACTCATGGACAGCGCCTCCACCCCGGGCGTTTACACGATCGAAGCCGCTGCCGGGGGGCCGCTGAGCAGCACGTTCGCAGTACGCGGAGCAATCCGGTACAACAAGCAAGATCCTTGGCTGATCAACCAGTATCCGCTGGGCGCTGTCGGCGGGTCGCCGGGCGCGGGCGCAGGCGCTGATCTGGGTGATGACGACAGCCTGACGGCACGCTTGTCGCTACTGTTCCGGCCTACCGATAATTCCGAATTCATCCTGTCGGGAAATTATTCCCGGTCGAAGGTGTCGACCGGCCCGTACCAGCAAAAGGGTACGATTCCAGTCTACAACGCGGCCGGAGAACTGATCAACGTGCAGGATGTGGGTGCCACTGAAACGCGTGCATCAATCATTCCAGTCGGATCGCTCAACTCGATCAATGGAGATTTCGGGTCCGACCTTAACAATGATGGCGTAGTTGGCGGCGCAAACGAAATTTACGGCCGCGCGCCGGGTGCCAACTTCTTCGGTTACACGGATCCCGATGGACCGGGACCGCTGTTTTCCAGCGACTTTGCCTTCAGCAATTCAGGTCACATCAAAACTTGGGGGCTTGCGCTTCGCGGACATGTCGACCTGTCCGACAGCATCACTTTGTCGACCGTGTCTGACTACAAGAGGTTCGACAAGTTACTGTTCATCGACGTCGATGCGAGCCCCGCGAACCAACTCGCCAATTATGGCGATAACGATGCTTCGAGCTTTTCGCAGGAACTTCGCCTAAGCGGCACGGGGCCGACCATCAACTGGGTGGCAGGCCTCTATTATTTGCGCATCAACAATCTGTCGAGAAACGGATTGAAGGCACCTATCAATGGCCTGGTTCCAGGCAATCCGCTCGATATCGCATCGACCGCGCGACTGAAGACGTCGAGCTATTCGGCGTTCGGCCAGTTCGACTACGACCTGAGCGATCAGTTCCGCGTGGTGATTGGCGGCCGCATCATCCGCGAAGAAAAAGACTATAACTTCATCCAGCAGCTCTTCATTTCGCCGGATTCACGCGCGGTTCAGCCACCGCAGACCGTGCCTGGCTTCCCGCTGACGATTGGACCGATCTATCCGGGCGGCGTTCCCACAGCCTATGCCGACAAGGATGGCAAGACGCTGTGGGCGGGCAAACTGCAGTTCGAGTATCGCCCGAACACCAGCACGCTATTCTATATCGGGGTGAACCGCGGCACCAAGGCAGGCAGCTATAACGCGCAGCTCAATGGCGGCATCCCCACATCGGCGGCCGCGATCAAGTATCGCGATGAAACGCTGACCAACTTTGAAGGCGGCTTCAAGCTGACGCTCGCCGACAACAAGGTTCGCCTCAACGGTGCGATCTCTTATTACGCCTACAAGAACTATCAGTCATTCCTGTTTACCGGTGTGTCGGGCCTCGTGGTCAACGCCGATGCCCGCACCATCGGCGGCGAACTGACACTGCAGGCGAACCCGATGCGCGGGGTGGATCTGTCACTCGGCATTTCGCAGTTCGATGCCAAGGTGAAAAACCTGCCGTTGCGGGTTGGCGGACCCATTTCCCGCGACGTCAAACCCACCTATGCGCCCGAAACACAAATCTCGGGGCTGGCGCGCTATGCTTGGGATGCGCTGGGCGGGGAAATGTCGGTGCGGGCGGACGGGTCTTATTCGGCGTCCTATTTCTACAATCTGCGCAACTTCGACGCCGACAAGTTCCCCAGCTATTTCCTGCTCAACGTGGGTGTGGGCTGGACATCGGCAAACCGGAACTGGGAATTCGGGCTCGGTGCCGACAACGTGACCAACGAGCAAATCGGCATACAGGGTTTTGACCTGGCGACGTTATGCGGCTGCAACGAAGTTTCGTACAAGACGCCGCGCACCTTTACCCTCAAGGCGCGCTACAGCTTCTGAGAACGACCTGTTGCTGATCTCCGTCGTGCCCTCGGACCTTGGTTCGAGGGCACGACTTTCTACCGGAACGCCAAAGGGACCACCGATGAAAAAGATCAAGATGATCGTGCCGGTGCCGGTGCCCCAGGTCGCCCTGCCCGGCTTTGCAGCGCAGATACCTGCGGCACTGGTACGGCCTGACATCAAGATCGACTTTGTCGGCACGCGGCACGGTGCCTCGCTGCTCGACTCCCCCTATGAAGCGGCGCTTGGAGACATGTGGGTGCTCGACGCCGGCGCCCGGGCCGAAGAAGAAGGCTATGCCGCCGTCTGCATCAATTCGATGAGTGACAGCGGATTGTCCGCACTGCGATCGCGCCTGACCATTCCCGTAGTGGGACCGGGCCGCGCCTCGTTTCATCTGGCGGCTGATCTGGGCAAGCGCTTTTCCGTGATAACCATGTGGCCGCGCTGGCACTGGATCTATGAAAAGCTCGCGCTCGAAACCGGACTCGGTAGTCGCTTGGCTTCGATCCGCGATATCGACACGAGGCCTGACACGGCAGAGCTTCTGGCGGGCAAGGAAGACATCGTCTTCGCCAAGCTCGAAATCGCCGCACGAAAGGCGATTGAGGAGGACGGGGCCGATGTCCTGATCCTGGGATCGACCACCATGCATCAGTCGCACAGCTGGCTCGCTCCGCGTCTGGAGGTGCCGTTGCTCAATCCCGGACTGGTGGCGTTCAAGCAATGCGAGATGCTGCTCGACCTCGGCTTGTCCCACAGCAAACGCACATATTTTGCCCCTGAAGCAGCAAAAGACAGCCTGCTTGACCCTGTGGAGGCGTTATTCTGATGTCAAATTCGCGTCGCATTTGCTAAATTGTCGTAGTTCGAACACGACCATGCGACCCGAAATTCCCGCGTAAAAGCGAAACCCGCAGAGATTGCCCGTGACGAAGGCGGAACAGCCCCGGTCATGTCAAGGTCAGCCTTGTCCGCAAGCTATGCAAGAATAATAAGCGTGACTTGACCCTACCAGGCAAAGGCTTCTCCATCACCATGGAACCCAAATATTATCGCAACTGGCATCTTGCCAAGGATGCAACCGAGCTGAGGGTAACGGAGCTCGAGTTTGCGCTGATGCGCACTCTCGAGGCCTTTTCACGCTGGGTAGCCGCCGCCGATGAAATGGTGGGAATGTCTGATCTCAAGCATGCCGAGCACGTCATCTTGCATGTTATCCGTATGCAGAACCGGCCTAAGAGCGGAGCGACGATTGCACGCCTGCTCAACCGCGATGACATCCCCAATATCCAGTACAGCTTGCGCAAGCTGGAAAGCGCCGGCCTCATCCAAAAAAACAAGGAAGCGGGAAGCAAAATCTACACCTACAGCATCACCCCGTTGGGCGAAAAGCTGACCAACGAATATTCCAAGCTGCGCAGCGAACTACTGGTACGCAATTTGATCAGCATCACCGACTTCGACAAGCGGGCAGAAGATGCCACGCAATTGCTGTCGATCATGACGGGAATCTACGAAGAGTCCGGTCGGAATTCAGCAAGCTACAATCGGGTGGTGGATATAGAGGAGCAAGCATGAAGACCTATCGACTGACCGGAGACGATCTGACTTCGCTGATCTGCCGCGCAGAAACGGTTTTACCTCCAGAAACCGGCGAAGTGCAGGTCGCGATGAAGGCCGCCGCGATGAATTATCGCGATATTGGCGTCGCCTCCGGCATTTACGCAGCGGCTGCGAACCTCATTCCCCTGTCCGACGGTTCGGGAACCATCGTTGCGGTCGGGGCGGGGGTCGAGGGGTTCGCCGTCGGTGACGATGTAATCTCATGCTTTTATGAAAACTGGCAGGCAGGGGCCGCCACACCTGATAACCACCGTCGCTCGTTCGGCTCGGAGCGGGATGGGATGCTGGCTGAGTGTGTTAACCTGCCCGTCTCCGGTCTCGTGCACAAACCAGCCAGCCTGTCACATGCTGAAGCTTCGACCCTCACCTGCGCAGGCCTGACCGCGTGGACGGCTCTCTTCAGCGAGGGCGGGCTGCAACCCGGCCAGCATGTCGTCATACAAGGCACTGGCGGTGTATCGATCTTCGCGTTGCAGCTCGCCAAAATGGCGGGTGCGACCGTGACAGTGCTGTCCAGCTCCGCCGGAAAATTGGAGCGAGCCGAGGCTCTTGGTGCCGATCACCTGGTCAACTATCGCACGACGCCTGAATGGAGCACGGCGGTGATGGATTTCACCCAGGGCCAAGGGGCCGATGTCATCGTCGAAGTCGGCGGTCCTGACACCTTTGCCCAGTCTCAGGCCGCGCTCCGAATGGACGGGACCATCGCAGTCGTCGGATTGCTCTCTGGCGTCGAGGCACCGCTTTCGATCCCGCTTGCCATCGCCCGGCGCGCGCGCATTCACGGGGTTACCGTCGGCCACCGCCAGGATATGCTGGCGATGGTGCGCGCGATCGACGTGTTTGGCATCAAGCCGGTGATCGACCGCCACTATGATTTTGCCAATGCCCGGCAGGCCTATGAAGACCTGCCCAAGGGCAACCATTTCGGCAAGCTGGTGATTGATATCGGTGGCTGATTACAACCCAAGCTCGCTACGCGGTCGCATCAGCGTGTCGATGGCAGCATAAAGGATTTTCTCAAGGCACGGCATCAGGTCGGGCACATAAGTTGCCCCCATGCCGCCCAGCCCCTCGGCAATAGGCTCTGGCGAGCCTGAGGCAGGCCATGGCCAGCCGATCCGCGCAGTCGGCACGCCGAACCGGCGGAGCGCCGCGCCGTCGGTCTGACCACCCAGCGGATCCGGCGTGGAATAGGCCTTGCCTTCGATATTCTCCCACCCGCGGCGGGCAGACTGGATGATCCAGTTTGACGGATCGGTCGTACCCCCCGGCGCAGAGCCGTACATTTCCCAG
>JANONQ010000009.1:0-2811 GCA_031420935.1 Novosphingobium sp.
GTTGCGGCGCTTCTTCGGCAAGGACCGGTCCAGCGATGAGAGCAGATGAAGCCAGAAGAGTTGCGAACAGGCGCATTGGAACCTCCCAGAGAAGGCACCCCTCTAACCGATATGATATATTATATCAAATAGATTGGGCAGCCGTGGGTTCGCGGCGTGCACATTGAACGGGCCCTGACGGAAATTGGGTGCAAAGCCGCACTCGCAGGCGGTTAGCCCGCCCGAGCCGCCCGCAACCGCTCCACCGCCGCATCCCGCCCGATCAGCGGCAGCAGCGCCGCCATTTCCGGCCCGTGATCTTGCCCTGTGAGCGCCTGGCGCAGCGGCAGGAACAGGGCTTTGCCCTTGCGGCCCGTCGCCTGCTTGAGCGCGGAAGTCAGCGCGTGCCAGGGATCGTCGCTCCATTCCACAGCTTCCAGCGCATCAGCCGCCGCGGCGAGAAAGTCTCGCGTCGCGGCGTCGAACTCGGGCTGTGCGACCGGCCCGGTGACCACCTGCCACCATTCGCCCGCCTCGCCGATATGGGCGAGGTTGGGGCGGATGGCCTCCCAGCCGGCCTCGCTCATCCCCTCGGGCAGCAGATGGGCCACGCGGGCATAGGGCAGACGGTGGACGATGGCGGCGTTGATCCGTTGCAGTTCGGCCTCGTCGAAGCGGGCGGGGGCGCGGCCGAAGCGGGCGAGGTCGAAGCTGGCTGCCAGCGCATCGGCGCCAAGCGCGGGATCGACCGGATCGGACGTGCCCAGCCGCGCCAGCAGCGCGATCAGCGCCTCGGGCTCGATCCCGGCGTCGCGCAATTCGGCCATGCCGAGCGAGCCCAGCCGTTTGGAAAGTTTCCCTTCGGCGCCAACCAGCAACGCCTCGTGGGCGAAGCGCGGGCAGGCCGCGCTCAGGGCGGCGAACATCTGCATTTGCGTGGCGGTGTTCGAGACATGGTCCTCGCCGCGCAGTACGTCGGTGATGCCCATGGCGATGTCGTCGATCACGCTAGGCAGCATATAGAGCCACGAGCCGTCCGCGCGGCGGATGACGGGATCGGACAACTGCGCCGGATCGAACTGCTGGGCCCCGCGGATGCCGTCGTGCCAGGCTATCGGCTGCGCGTGGTCGAGCTTGAAGCGCCAATGCGGCGCCTCGCCCGCCGCTGCCCTGGCTGCATGATCCGCCTCGCTCAGCGCCAGCGCCGCGCGGTCATACACCGGCGGTAGCCCTCGCCCCAGCCGCACCTTGCGCTTGAGTTCAAGCTCCTGCGCGGTCTCATAGCAGCGATAGACGCGGCCTGATGTAACCAGCCGCTGAAACTCCCGCTCATACAGATCGAACCGGGCGGACTGGCGCTCCTCGCCATCGGGTGTGAGGCCGAGCCAGGCGAGGTCCGTGCGGATCGCCGCAACGAAACTCTCGCGGCTGCGTTCGGCATCGGTATCGTCGATCCGCAGCAGGAAGCGCCCGCCCCCCTGCTTGGCAAGCAGCCAGTTATGCAGCGCCGTGCGGATATTGCCGACGTGGAGATTACCCGTGGGCGACGGGGCGAAGCGGGTGGTGACGGGCATCAACTTACGCCGCCGCCAACCTCTCAACCTTTGGCTGCTCATGCAACAGCGCCGCCGCCAGCTCGTAGTTCGACTGCAAACCCATCCAGAACCGCGCTGAGCTCGCGCCAGCGCGCTCAAGCCGGATCGCCAGATCGGGGCTGATACCGGCGCGGCCATTGACCACACGCGACAAGGCCACGCGCGACATGCCCAGTTTCTGGGCCGCTTGCGTCACACCGAGGCCAAGCGGTTCAAGCACGTCATCGCGGAGCATCAGTCCGGGATGGGGGGGAGTCTTCATCATCACAAGGCCTTTCAATGATAATCACGGTAATCGACCAGTTCGACGTCGGTACCGGTGAAACGGAATGTCACCCGCCAATTGCCATTGACCCAGATCGACCAATGCCCCTTCATATCCCCCTTCAGCGGATGAAGCCGGTAGGATGGCAGCGAAAGCTCGTCCGGAGTCGTCGCAACATCGAGTGCCGCCAGAATGCTAAGCAGCTTTGGCGCATGCGCCGCTTCCACCCCGCGAGCAGAGCCGGTTTCATACAGAAGCCTGAGGCCTTTATGCCTAAAGCCGACAATCATGGCGATCTATATCGTGTAGCGATACGCGATGCAAATGGAAAATCATGCCGTCCGGAACGCATGGGTGATCGGATAGCGCCGGTCCCGCCCAAAGTTCCTTGAGCCCAACTTCACCCCCGGCGGGGCCTGGCGGCGCTTGTATTCGGCGAGGTGGAGCAGGCGTTCGATGCGCACCAGCGTCGCCCGGTCGAAGCCTTCGGAGACCAGCTGGTCGACGCTCTTCTCCTGCTCGACCAACCCGCGAAGGATCGGATCGAGCACATCGTAGGGCGGCAGCGAATCCGAATCCTTTTGATCTGGGCGGAGCTCCGCGCTGGGCGGCTTGGTAATGATGCGCTTCGGGATGACCGGGTGCTGCGGCCCCAGCCCGATCGTCGGGCGCTGACGGTTGCGCCATTCGGAAATGGCGAAAACAGTCGTCTTGTAGGCATCTTTCAGCGGATTATAGCCCCCGGCCATGTCGCCATAGATCGTCGCATAGCCAACGCTCATCTCGCTCTTGTTGCCGGTGGTCACCAGCATCGGGCCGAACTTATTGGACAGCGCCATCAGCGTCACGCCCCGGATCCGCGACTGCATGTTTTCCTCGGTAATGTCGACATCGCGGTCGGCGAAGCTGCCGGCGAGCATATCATCGAAGCCGGCAACCGCGGACTGGATCGGGATGATGTCGTGCCGGCAG
>JANONQ010000010.1:0-1924 GCA_031420935.1 Novosphingobium sp.
GTCAAGCCGCCCGAAGCGCGGATCGAGGGCAACGCGGCGCTTATCGCCCGGCACTTCGCATCCGACCGGCTGGAGGACATCATCGCATCGCTCCAAGCCGAAGACAGCGACTGGGCGGCCAAGGAGCTGGCGACGATCCGCACCCGCAGTCCGCTATCCTGCAAGGTGGCGCTGCGCCAGCTGGCGGAAAGCGCGAAACTCACCGATTTCGCCGACAATATGGTGATGGAATACCGCATCGCCGCCCGCGTCCTCACTCGCCCCGATTTCGCCGAGGGCGTGCGGGCGGTAATTGTCGACAAAGACAATACGCCCAAGTGGGATCCGGCTACGCCAGAAGACGTGACCGACGAACTGATCGATGCGATTTTTGCGCCGCTGCCGGCCGACCAGGAATGGAAACCCCTATGAGTTATGAATGCATTCTCGTCGAACAGCGCGGGGCTGTCACGCTGATCACGTTGAACCGCCCGCAGGCCCTGAACGCGCTCAACAGCACGATCCTCAAGGAACTGACCGCCGCCTTTGCCGCCTTCGATGCGGATGACAGCCAGGGCTGCGCAGTGCTGACCGGGGCAGGCGAAAAGGCGTTTGCCGCCGGGGCCGACATTGCCGAGATGGCGACCATGGCGGCGACCGACTTCTATCTCTCCGCCTTCTTCGACGGCTGGCAGAACGACATCGCCAGCAAGGTGCGCAAGCCGTGGATCGCGGCGGTGAACGGCTTCGCGCTGGGCGGCGGCTGCGAACTTGCGATGATGGCCGACATGATTATCGCCTCGGAAAAGGCGAAGTTCGGCCAGCCTGAAATCAAGCTCGGCGTCGCCCCCGGCATGGGCGGAACCCAGCGGCTGACGCGCGCGGTGGGCAAGGCCAAGGCGATGGATATGTGCCTCACCGGGCGGATGATGGACGCCGCGGAGGCCGAAAAATCGGGTCTGGTCGCGCGGGTGCTGCCGGCCGAGGGTTTCCTCGATGCGGTGCTGACTGTGGCTGCGGAAATCGCCGCAATGCCGCGCGTCGCCGCGCTGGTGATCAAGGAAATGGTTAGCGCTGCGTTCGAGACGGTGCTGGAGCAGGGTCTGCGGTTCGAACGCCGCTCGTGGCAGATCCTTGCTGCGACCGAGGACAAGACCGAGGGCATGAAGGCCTTCGTCGAGAAGCGCGCGGCGGTTTGGCAGAACCGTTAAACATGGCTGCCTCCCCAGTCTGGCCGCGAAAGAGCGAGGCGCTCGCCATCCTCGATGAGGAACTGGAGCGGGTTGGCTCGCCAAGTCTGTCTGTGTTCACCATCGAAAAGCAGAAGCGACCAGGTAGCCAGAAGCTGGCGTGGTGGCACGAAAATGCGCCAGAGAAGGTAAGCTCCGACCCAATGCGAAACCTGGCGTATCTTCGCGCCTATGTTCGCATAACTGGCGGCAGGCCTTTACCCGCCGGCGGATTGCGGCTGCACAAGGACCGCGTGTGGATGGATTGCTCCGTCATCAGTCGGCTGGAACGTGACGGATGCATTGGCTTTGAAGCTGAAGGTCATTTTGAGCCGGTCTTTGTTGTTACCGAAATGGGTCAGCATTGGATCGCGACAGGGGAAATATTATCATGAAGATCGCCTTTATCGGCCTCGGCAACATGGGCGGCGGGATGGCTGCAAACCTCGTCAAGGCGGGCCATGACGTCCGCGCCTTCGACCTTGCCGCCGAGGCACTGGAACGGGCGCAGGGTAATGGCTGCGCAACCTTCACCAATGTGCAGGAAGCCGTGCAAGGCGCCGATGCGGTGGTGACGATGCTGCCCAACGGGGCGATTGTCGACAGCGTCTATGGCGCGGACGTGATCGGCCATGCGCCCACAACGGCGCTGCTGCTCGATTGCTCGACGATTGATGTCGCCACTGCCAAAAAGGTCGGCGAGGCGGCAGCCAAGG
>JANONQ010000011.1:0-5588 GCA_031420935.1 Novosphingobium sp.
TGATCCCGCGTGAGCTGGCGCTGCGCTATGCCTCGTTGCTGCGCGAACGCCGCAGCGGCGCGATCGGCCTGCTCCCATCCGCCTCCTTCGCACCCCAGACTCCGCCGAGCCAGGCGGAATTGCAGGCGTATTATGCGAAGAGTCGGGAAAAATTCATTCGCCCGGAGCGCCGAGTCGTCCGTTTTGCGACGTTCGGCGATGCGGCGCTGAAGGCCGTTCCTGCTCCGACCGAGGCCGAGATCGCCGCCCGCTATAACGCCAGCAAGGCGCAATATGCGGCGCAGGAAACACGGCGGGTCACGCAACTGATCGTGCCCACCGAAGCGGCCGCCAAGGCGATTGTCGTTGAAGTGCGCGGCGGAAGTCGCCTGGAGCAGGCAGCCTCGGCCAAGGGCCTCAGTGCAGCCGCGCTCGCACCGCTCAGCCGGGAAGCACTTGCCGGGCAAGCGTCGCAAGCCGTCGCCAATGCCGTATTTGCCGCTCCCAGCGGCACGATCGCCGCCCCGGCGCGCAGCGCACTCGGCTGGCATGTGATGCGCGTCGAGGGGATCGAACGGCGCGCCGAGCGCTCGCTCGATCAGGTGCGGGCCGAACTCACCACGCAGCTGGCCGCGGCGAAGCGCCGCGCCGCCCTCAATGATATGTCTGCCAGGCTTGAGGAGGAGTTTGACGGCGGCGGCAATCTCGCCGATGCCGCCAGGGAGCTGGGCCTGACATTGCAGCAGACCCCGCCCGTAACCGCTGACGGCCAGATTTATGGCCAGTCCGGCGCGCAAGTTTCGCCGATGCTGGCGAGGCTGGTTCCTACCGCCTTCGCCATGGAGCGCGAAAACCAGCCGCAACTGGCTGAGGTCGACCCCGGCAAAGCCTTCATCATCTACGATGTCATCGCCATCACCCCTTCCGCCCCGGCTCCCTTCGCCGATATTCGCGACGAACTAATGGCTGGGCTGGCGCTCGAGCGAGGATCCGCCGCCGCTAAGGCAGTCGCCGACAAGGTTCTGGCTGAGGCCCGCAAGGGTGCGGATCTCGGACCCCTGCTCACCGGGCTGGGACGGCCAGTGCCACCGGTCGACCGGGTCGAGATGGGGCGCGAGCAGCTCGCCGCTTATCAGCAGAGTGTCCCGCCGCCGCTAGCGCTACTGTTCAGCATGGCCAAGGGCACGGTAAAACTGCTGCCAGCCCCGAACAATCGCGGCTGGTATATCGTGGCGCTGAAGGACATCGTGCCGGGCAAGGTCGATCCTGCGGATCCGCTGCTGGCCAGCGCGCAGAAGGAACTCGGTCAGCTGACGGGCCGCGAATATACCGAGCAACTGACGCGCGCCATCAGCACGGAAGTCGGCGTCGAGCGCAACGATGCGGCGATCCGCGCGCTGCGCACCCAGCTCACCGGCGGCAGCTGACCCGCGCGCCGGACATGACTAGCGCGCTTCCCGAAAATTGGGCCGCTGCCGCCGAGGCTTTGGCACAAGGCGAGCCCGCCGTCGTCTGGCGCCGGCTGATCGCGGATACCGAGACGCCGGTCGGCGCGGCGGCGAAACTGATCGAGCCGGGCCGCGGCGACTTCCTGCTCGAATCGGTAGAGGGCGGCGAAGTGCGCGGACGCTACAGCCTGGTCGGGCTCGACCCGGACCTGGTGTTCCGCGCGACCGGTTCGGCTTGCGAAATCAACCGCGTCTGGCAGGTCGACCGCAGCGGCTTCGCCCCGCTCCCCGGCGACAGTCTCACGGAACTTCGCGCGCTGGTTGCAAGCTGCCAGTTCCCGGTGCCGGCCGCGCTGCCGCCGGCGCTTGCCTGCCTGGTCGGGTATTTTGGCTACGAAACGATTGGCCTGGTTGAGAAATTGCCGCGCGCGACGGCCAGCGCGCTGGAATTGCCCGACATGCTGTTCGTGCGGCCGTCGCTGATCCTGATCTTCGACAGGCTGGGCGACGAGCTGTTCTGCATTGCCCCGGTGTGGCCCGGTAGCGGCACTGCGGACGTGGCCCTCACCGCGGCGCAGGAGCGGATCGACGAAGCGCTGCGCCGCCTCACCCGCCCGGTTCCCGCCCGCACCAATTCCTCGCTTCTGCCCGAGCCGGAGCTTACCCCGGCCATGCCGGCGGCAGATTATCGTGCGATGGTGCTTAAGGCGAAGGACTACATCGAGGCGGGCGACGTCTTCCAGGTGGTGCTGGCCCAGCGCTTCACCTGCCCATTCACGCTTCCGCCGCTCGCGCTGTACCGGGCACTAAGGCGGGTCAACCCCTCACCGTTCCTCTATTTTCTCGATCTGCCCGGGTTCGCCCTGACCGGCTCGAGCCCCGAAATTCTCGTGCGCGTGCGGGGCGGCGAAGTCACCATTCGCCCCATCGCGGGCACACGTCCTCGCGGCAAGACGCCCGAGGAAGACAAGGCCAACGAGGCCAGTCTGCTCGCCGATCCCAAGGAACGCGCGGAACATTTGATGCTGCTTGATCTGGGGCGCAACGATGTTGGCCGGGTGGCTTCCATCGGCAGCGTCGCGGTGACCGAGAGCTACACGGTCGAACGCTACAGCCACGTCATGCACATCGTCTCCAACGTCGTCGGCCGGCTCGACACGGCGAAGCATGACGCCATCGACGCGCTATTCGCCGGCTTCCCCGCCGGCACCGTCAGCGGCGCGCCAAAGCTGCGCGCCTGCGAAATCATCGCCGAGCTTGAGCCGGAAACCCGCGGGGCTTACGCGGGCGGCGTCGGCTATTTCGCCCCCGACGGCTCGGTCGACAGCTGCATCGTGCTGCGCACGGCGGTGGTCAAGGACGGGGTGATGCACGTCCAGGCGGGCGCGGGCATCGTCGCGGATTCCGACCCGGATTATGAGCAGCGCGAGTGTGAGGCCAAGGCCGGCGCACTGATCGCGGCGGCGCGGGAGGCGGTGCGGGTGGCGGGCGAGGCGGGGTTCGGGCAGTGAGGGTCAGCCAAACGGGTTGATCACCGTTACCCCCTTCCACTCGAACCCGTGCTGCATGTCTTCGGAATAGAGGATTTCGCAGCCGTACTGTGCTGCTGCAGCCAGAATGATGGCGTCGTAGGTTTGCAGGCCATGTTTTTCGGCAAGTTCAAAAGCTTCGTCGAGCACGAAGGCATCGGTCGGAATGGTGGTCGCGGCATCGGCATATTCCGCAACCATTTCCGCAGCCAAAGCCGACGAAAAGCCTGCTTTTTTGCGCAGCAGATTGTGAAGTTCCGCCTGGACCTGTGCGGGAATGACAAGGTCGCCTTCTGCAAGGATCGGCGCAACCAGCAAGCTAGCGCTGACAATCTTTGCTTCATCGGCATCGACTAGTCGCAATCCTGCGGCATAGGCGAGGATGTTGGTGTCAATAGCCGTTGCCAAGGTCAATCGCGCTCGTAAAGCTCTTCACGTGTCCACGGACCAATGGTTATATGCTCTTGCGTTGCCCAGCGTTTCTGGAGTTTCGCCAGCGCAGCGAGCCGTTGTTCGCGCGTTGGCCGCTCCTGCTCGGCAGGGGAGAGTACAGCCACTTTGCGCCCGTGAGAGGTGATCTCCACCCGTTTGCCGCGTGCGACTTCACGCAGCAATCGAGAGAGCGAACGGTTTGCCTCGGTAGCCGTGACAGTTATGTGCTGATTCATAATTTCACACTTTAGTGATTTTCACTACTTTTGCCAAGTCACTTTCCGAAGCCTCTGCCAGCGGCTATTGCTCCGCCATGATCCTCGTCCTCGACAATTACGACAGTTTCACCTGGAACCTGGTCCATTACCTCATGGAGCTGGGCGCCGAGGTCGAGGTGGTGCGCAACGATGCGCTGTCAGCCGTGCAGGCCATCGCTATCGGAGCGCAAGGTTTCCTGATTTCGCCCGGTCCCTGCACGCCCAACGACGCTGGCATCAGCCTTGATCTGGTCGGGGCCTGCGCCGATGCCGGGAAGCCGCTGCTGGGCGTGTGCCTGGGCCATCAGGCGATCGGGCAGTATTTCGGCGGCAAGGTGGTGCGCGGCGGATTGATGCACGGCAAAACGTCGCCGGTGACGCACGACGGCAGCGGCTTGTTCGAAGGACTGCCCTCGCCCTTCATCGCCACGCGCTACCACTCCCTGGTGGTGGAAGACACGCCCGCGGAACTCTTAATCAACGCCACTTCCGACGACGCCCACGTCATGGGCTTCCGCCACGCGGCGCATGCCATCCACGGTGTACAGTTCCACCCCGAGAGCATCGCCACCGAACATGGTCATGCGCTGCTGGCGAATTTCCTGCGTATTTGCGGTGTCGCCGTGCGCGCGGTGACATGAGCTATTCCGCCGCCGACGCCGAGGCGCTGTTCGGGCGCATGCTCGACGGCGGCATGGGTGATGCCGAAATCGCCGCGACGCTGATCGACCTCGCCGAACGCGGCGAAACCGCCAACGAGATTGCCGGCGCGGCGCGCGCGATGCGGGTGCGGCTGATCCCGGTCAAGGCGCCGGCGGGGGCGATCGACGTTTGCGGGACCGGAGGTGACGGGCACCACACTCTCAACGTCTCGACCGCAGTTGCTCTGGTGGTCGCCGCCTGCGGGGTACCGGTGGCAAAGCATGGCAACCGCGCCGCCTCGTCCAAGGCGGGCGCCGCCGATACGCTGGAAGCGCTGGGCCTCGACATGGACCGCGCCGTCCAAACCGCCGAGACGACGCTGGCGGAGCTCGGCATCTGCTTCCTGTTTGCCGGCAAGCATCACCCGGCGATGGCGCGGATCATGCCGATCCGCAAGGCGCTGGGCCGCCGGACAATCTTCAACCTGATGGGTCCGCTCGCCAATCCAGCCGGTGTCCAGCGCCAGCTGATCGGCATAGCGCGCCCGGCCTATGTGCCGATCTATGCCGACGCGCTGGCGCAGCTTGGCACCGAACATTCCATGATCGTGTCGGGCGACGAGGGGCTGGATGAGCTGAGCCTGGCCGGCGGCAATGAGGTGGCGGTGATCGACCCGCAGGGATATGCGATGCAGCGCATCAGCGCCGCCGATGCCGGCCTCGCCGCGGCCCCGGTCGAAGCCCTGCGCGGCGGAGCGGCGGATTACAATGCCGCTGCCCTGCGGCGCTTGTTGGACGGCGAACAGACACCCTATCGCGATGCGGTGCTGCTCAATGCGGCGGGGGCACTGATCGTGGCTGGCTCGGTAACGGGCTGGATTGAGGGCGTTGCACTGGCAGCAGAGGCAATTGACAGCGGCAAGGCCAGAACGCTGCTCGAACGCTGGATCGAGGCGGTGCGGTAACACCCTTAAGCGCTAGGTCAGCGCGCCCTACTTGCGCCGCCCCTGATGCCGGATATTGCCCGGCCTGCCCCGATTGCCCGCCAGGTGCGGCCCCTTCCGCTTTAGCCCCAGCGGCCTGCCCCTCGCCTCGACCGGAGCGCCGCCGCCTTGCTCCAGCTCGAACTTCAGGGCCCCGGTCAGCGGATTGGCCTCGGCAAGGCGCAGGCGCAACCGGTCGCCGATGGCATAGCGGGTGCCGCTCTCCTCGCCCTGCAGCACCTGCGCCTTTTCGTCATAGGCGAAGTATTCCCCGCCCAGCGTCGAGACCGGCACCAGCCCGTCGCCGCCGAGGCCGAGG
>JANONQ010000012.1:0-8604 GCA_031420935.1 Novosphingobium sp.
CTCGATCGGCTCACCCACCACTGCCATATCCTCGAGACCGGAAATGACAGCTTCCGCTTCCGTGCCAGCGCCGCTGCGCCCAAAACCAGAAAGGAAAAACCAGCCCCTTGACCCAACCCCCGCAAGGCGGGACATAACAACCACCCGGGTCAAATCTCGATGAAAATCCCGGGTCACTTCTCAGCGCAAATCAACAGCCTCGATTTCATTTTCCACTTCCACGCTTCGGGCGCGTGCGTCCTCGAGAGGCCCCGGCGTGCGAAAGCTGATAGTCGCCCAGCCGAATGCGCCCTATGCCTCAGCTTTACAGCGAGCCCCTCCGAACTATGGACCACACCCCATCATCCGTCGCAATCGCCACCGCTCTGCGCTATGACGATGAGCTGCTCGTCACGCTGGTTCTTCCCACAGGAAAGCTCCAGATCCTGCGCGGTGTGGGATCCGGACTGACCCGGCGGGTCGATGATCCTGCCGGAACGTTCTGGGCGGTGGGAGACCGAGGCCCCAACATCAAGATAAAAGTCGCAGTTGCTCGTTTCGGTCTCGGACATCTGGCGAAGTATGCAGATAGCGACGGGGCGAAGGTCATGCCCTGCCCCGACATCGGGCCGGCAATTTCCGAACTCCGCCTCGATGGCGACGAGGTTGTACTCCTCCGGTCCCTGGCCCTGCGGGACGCGGGTGGCAGAGCGATATCCGGACTGCCAACGCCCGGCAGCGCCAATGCCCTCACCGAGCCTGCCGTCACTTTGGAAGGCAGCCTGATTCCCAACGATCCATCAGGGGCAGACACCGAAGGCATCACAGCTGGCCCTGACGGCACATTCATCATCGGCGACGAATATGGTCCTTCGCTTCTCCACGTTGCCGCGGACGGCCGCGTGCTCTTGCGATGGGTTCCTGAGGGGCTCGAGCCATTGTTCAAGGGCGCCGACTATCCGGTCCTGGGCTCACTGCCTGCGATGGCGGCAAGGCGACATCTCAATCGCGGATTTGAGGGACTGACGTTTTCTCCGGACGGCACGCAGCTGTACTTGGCCTTCCAGAGCCCGCTGGCCCACCCTGGCGAACATGCCCATAGCCAGGCGCGGCACGTCCGGCTGTGGCAGCTCGACGCGGTCACCATGCGGGTAAGTGCTCAATACATCTACCCCCTTGACCGGCCCTCCAGCTTCCGGCGCGACGCCGAGCGGGGCGAAGTCGACTGGTCAGACATCAAGGTCAGCGAGTTGGTCATGATCGACCGGGAGCGGCTGCTCGTGCTCGAGCGAGCATCCGCCACGACGAAGCTCTATCAGGTACAGATCGATCCGGCATACGCCCTCGAGCCTAAACATCTGGAGGTGGCCACCAGACCAACCATCGAGGAACTGAGCGCCCGTGGCGATCTTGAGGAACGCGTCCCTGTCCTCAAAAAAGCGTTGGTGATGAGCACAGATGACCTGACCGGACTCGACGCTGATCTGGAGGGTATGATCTTTCTCTCGCCGCGCACGCTCCTGCTAGTCAACGACAACGATTTCGGGATCGAGGGCACCCACACACGCTTCTGGCGGATCGATCTGCCCGTGGACTTATAGAGGGCAGGACAGGTGTGGGCGCTAATTGAAATAGGAAGCGCAATGCAGCCAGCATGATCCTCTCCATTCGACGATTTCACCAATTGCAAAAGAATGTCAAAACCTGAGGTTCAGGTGTCGGCAATGCCGGATCTCAGATTTCGTTCCGGCCACTGGTCCGAACTGCCGCGAGGTCGCGCTCCCGGCGGCTCAGAAGCCCATGTCGCCCATGCCGCCACCCATTCCACCCATTCCACCACCCGGCATTGCCGGCATTGCAGGCATGTCGTTGGCCGCGTCGGTTATCGCCGCCTCGGTAGTGATCAGCAAGCCCGCGACTGACGCGGCGTCCTGCAGGGCAGAACGGACGACCTTGGTCGGATCGATGACGCCCGACTGGATGAGGTTCTCATACTTGTCGGTCTGGGCGTTGAAACCCATTGTCTGGTCGGCTTCGCGCAGCAGGTTGCCGGCGACAACCGCCCCGTCATGGCCGGCGTTCTGAGCAATCTGGCGGAGTGGTGTTTGCAGCGCCCGGCGAACGATGTCGATGCCACGGGTCTGGTCGTCGTTGACGCCAGTGAGGCCGTCCAGCGCCTTGCTCGCATACAGCAGCGCTGTTCCCCCACCGGGGACAATGCCCTCCTCAACCGCCGCGCGGGTCGCGTGGAGCGCGTCATCGACGCGGTCCTTGCGCTCCTTGACCTCGGTCTCGGACGCCCCGCCAACCTTGATGATGGCAACACCCCCAGCGAGCTTGGCCAGACGCTCCTGGAGCTTCTCTTTATCGTAGTCCGACGTCGTGTTCTCGATCTGCTGGCGAATGGCCTCTACTCGGCCCTTGATCGTGCCGGCTTCGCCTGCGCCATCGACGATGGTGGTGTTGTCCTTGTCGATCGTCACCCGCTTGGCAGTGCCCAGCATGTCGAGCGTCACGTTCTCAAGCTTGATCCCGAGATCTTCCGAGACGGTCTCGCCCGCCGTCAGGATTGCGATGTCCTCGAGCATCGCCTTGCGGCGATCACCAAACCCCGGGGCCTTGACCGCCGCGACCTTCAGGCCACCGCGCAGCTTGTTGACTACGAGCGTTGCCAGCACCTCGCCCTCGATGTCCTCAGCGATGATCAGCAGCGGCCGCCCCGACTGGGCCACGGCCTCGAGGATTGGCAGCATATCCTTGAGGCTCGAGAGCTTCTTCTCATGGATCAGGATGTACGGATCCTGGAGTTCGACCTCCATCTTCTGTGCATCTGTGATGAAGTACGGCGAGAGATAGCCCCGGTCGAACTGCATGCCATCGACGGTTTCGAGCTCGAACTCCATGCCCTTGGCCTCTTCGACCGTGATCACGCCTTCCTTGCCGACCTTCTCCATGGCCTCAGCGATCTTCTGACCGACGACCTCGTCGCCGTTCGCAGAGACGGTCCCGATCTGGGCAATCTCGTTGTTGTTCGCTACCGGCTTCGAGCGGGCCTTTAGATCCTCGACGACCTTAGTTACGGCGAGATCGATGCCACGCTTCAGGTCCATTGGGTTCATGCCAGCAGCGACTGACTTCAACCCTTCGCGGACGATCGCCTGGGCGAGCACAGTTGCCGTGGTGGTGCCGTCGCCGGCGTGATCGTGGGTCTTTGAGGCGACCGAGCGGATTAGCTGTGCGCCCATGTTCTCGAACTTGTCGGAAAGCTCGATTTCCTTGGCGACGGTCACGCCATCCTTGGTGATCCGCGGCGAGCCATAGCTTTTGTCGAGCAGGACGTTGCGGCCCTTGGGACCCAGCGTGACCCGGACCGCATTGGCGAGGATATCTACACCGCGGGCGAGGCCTTCGCGGGCTTCGTTTGAGAACCGTACGTCTTTGGCTGCCATGGTATCGACCTTCGTCTTTGAGTTCAGTTCCGAGAGGGACTGCGCGCGCGAACAACGCGAGCGCGGTGCCCAAAAGTCAGGCGACGATCCCGAGGATGTCGCTTTCCTTCATGATAATCAGATCCTCGCCACCGACCTTCACTTCAGTGCCCGACCATTTACCGAACAAGATCTTGTCCCCGGCGTTGACATCGAGCGGGGTGAGCGTTCCGTCTTCGCTCCGCACGCCACTGCCAACCGAGACGACCTCGCCTTCCTGCGGTTTTTCCTGGGCCGTGTCGGGAATGATGATGCCACCGGCAGTCTTGGCTTCGGCCTCGATGCGGCGGACAAGCACACGGTCGTGCAAGGGACGGAACTTCATATTGTGCTATCCTTTTACAGGTCCGTGGCCATACTGTCGCTCTCACAAGCGCTAGCCAGTCCTTCCATGTCGAAGTTGGCACTCTACCCAGAAGAGTGCCAACAGTTCATATGTGCTTACGGGAGGGCTTCGTCAAGAAAGAGTATGGTCCATCAGGTTGCGGGCTGCGCACCATTGTCATGCTGCAATATTGGCGAAGCTTCGATCATCTCGAAGCTTAAGCGCAAGATCGTGGCCAAAGCCACCTGCCCGCTTGGAAAGATTTCTACCGCAGGGCGAACCGCGGCGAGGCGGTTGGCATTTTTCCTGAGACCTATTGCGTTGATCCCGGACGCTTTGAGACGGTCTATGGCAATATGCCCTGTTTCGGACTGGGCAAGGTGGCAGGCCTTGCGCCAGCTCAGGGCATTTGGGCGGCAGCGGCAGGAGCGTGATATTTGCGGGCACGTTGAGCGCGTTCGAGGCATGCCACCCTGCCTGATCAAGGATCAGCACGGCATGGGCCCCCGGCGCGATGTGGAAGGCGATCTCTTCGAGATGCAAACCCATGGCCTCGCTGTTGCACCGGGGCATGATGATAGCTGCACCTTTGCCTTCAGCAGGGCAGATAGCACCAAAGATATAGGCCGATGCGGTCCGTTGATCTTTGGGGGCTGAACGCCACACCGCCGAACTGCCGACCGGTGATAGCGGTGCGGATTGGGACGCTGATGCTCTCTCCGACCAGTTCCTGTGCAAGCAAGCGGACATTGCCGATGGCGCGATAGCGGCTGAATATATCGCGGATCAGGTCGGCATGCTCCTCGACGATCGCCAGGGTTCGCCCATCGGGCCGATAGCCCAGTGGCGGGTTACCGCCCATCTACATGCCTTTGGCCTTGGAGGCCGCGAGGTCGGGGCCTATCTCAATTATCGTGTTGTTCTCCGGCTGTGTATCCACATGCCTGCGTCGATCGCTCAGAACCGGTCCCTTGTGGGTAGCGCCTACGCCTTTCGAAAGATGACCGACAGGTTGTTGGCCGGCATTTCGACCACCCGATCGAACGCCAGTCCATGTTCATTTGCACATCTGACGATGGCATCCAATTCCCGCAAACCCCAACGAGCGTCACGGGCTTGCAAATCGCGATCAAAGGCCTCGTTGCTAAGTTCAAGTGGAATGTCTGAGCGACGGTAGGGGCCGTATAGGTAAAGCAGGCTTCCACTGGCCAAAATGCGGCCCGCCCCGCGCATCAACCCAACCGTCGCCTCCCAAGGGCTGATGTGGATCATGTTGATGCAGATAACGGCCGCCGCCTCATCCAATGGCCAAGGCTCACCAGCGGCGTCAACATCAATCGGCGCACGAACATTTGCCAGTTCTTCCGCCGAGATCCATGCCGTGATCGACTGGCGCGCTACCGGAATAATATCGGATGGCTGCCATTCCAAGTCGGGCAAGTGACGGGCAAAATGCACGACATGTTCGCCTGTGCCGCTGGCCAACTCCAGCACCAACCCCGATGCAGGTAGAACTGCGCGCAGCACTTCGAGGATCGGGTCACGGTTGCAAAGGGTTGCCGGGGCGAAGCACCGCACATCATTATGGACCATCTGACCCGCACTCCCCTGGCGACCGGCCTTTACGGCAATCCCGAGATCTTGGCCACCTGGCGGAGGCTCTGCCGCCGGGCCGCCCGGGTGAGCCGTCCGAAGTTGCCTCGGCCATTGCCTTCCTAACCTCGGACGATGCGAGCTATCTCAACGGGCACAACCTAGTGGTTGACGGCGGCGGGGTCGCGCATACAGTGATGCCCAACTTCACGCGCATTATGGGCGGCCAAACCCGCCTTGAACGGGCCAGAACATTCGTCAAGCGCCACATAGCAAGGGATTGATAACGTGACCAAAACGATGCGCGCCCTGCGCCTTCCCACGCAGCCCAGCCTCGATACGCTGGCCGTCGGCGAAGAGCCCGTCCCTGCGCCGGGCCCCGGCGAAGTGCTGCTGCGGTTGCATGCGACGTCTCTGAACTTTCATGATTATTTGGTGGTCGGGGGCCATATTCCGCAGCCCGCTGGCCGTATTCCGATGTCGGACGGAGCCGGCGAGATCGCGGAACTTGGGAGCGGTGTCAGAGATTGGTCTGTGGGCGATCAAGTAATGGGGGCGTTCTTCCCCAACTGGATTCACGGCGCGCCGACCGAGGCCAACAACGCCGCATTGTCCGGCGAAACCATCGATGGTTTCGCGGCTGAATATGCGGTTGTGCGAGCCCATTCGCTGTGCCGTATGCCCGCCGGTTGGAGCTATGCAGAAGCAGCTACGCTGCCCTGCGCCGGGCTCACCGCTTGGCGGGCGCTGCGGGTGGAAGGGCAACTTGTGGCTGACGCGACGGTCCTGCTGCCCGGATCGGGCGGGCTCTCGGTGTTCATGCTTCAGATCGCCAAGGCTTTGGGCATTCGGGCGATTGTCATTTCTTCCTCAGACGAAAAGCTCTCCCGGCTGGCAGCACTGGGCGCGGATCATGGCATCAACTACCGGACAAATCCCGAGTGGGGCGCTGCGGTTCGCGAGTTGACTGGCGGCATCGGCGCCGACCTCGTGCTCGATATCGGCGGCCAATCGACGATCGATCAATCGGTCGCCGCCTGCCGGATGGCGGGCCAGATCCTGGTCGTCGGCTCGACCGCCAACGCCGCGCCGGTGCTGCCGCTGCGTGACGTGGTAATGCGCCATATCCGCATCACGGGCATGGCGGTCGGCAGTGTGGAGCAGCTTGCGGAACTGGTCGGCTTTGTCGAACAGCATGGGCTGCGGCCGGTGATTGACCGGACCTTTCCGCTGGAGCAATTGGGTGAAGCCTTCCGCTATCAGTTGAGTGGGCACCATCTCGGCAAAATCGTCATCGAAATTTAAAGGGCATCGGGATGACCTTGCAGAAACTGGTTTCCGTTGAGATCGAGGCCGGCCTGGCGCATCTGCGCCTAACCAATCCTGCCCACGGAAACGCGGCGCATTCGGCCTCGCTCGGTATGCCCAGCGCGGCGACATCGGCATTGCCCAGTCCAGTAACGATATCGGGCATGCGGTACATCTTGTGGCGATCTTGAGGAACGTGTCTTTGTCCTCGAAAAAGCGTTGGTGCTGAGCACAGATGACCTGACCGAACTCGACGCCGATTTGGAGGGTATGATCCTCCTCTCGCCGCGCACCCTCCTGCTCGTCAACGACAACGATTTCGGGATCGAGGGCACCCGCACACGCTTGAGATGAAGCCCAATGTACTCGACCAAGGCGCAGCAGAGCTATCCGCCACTTCCAGTTCGAGCGCATGCCCGGGTCAGGCTGACGGCGCAACCTCCAGCTTCAATCGATCGAACGGGCTCTGGGGCCAACACTTCCGGCAAAGGACGTTTATCATGACCGAACCAACCACCTCGCTGCATACTGATCTCGCCAAAGGCCTCGAAGGTCGCGTCGCCGTCGTTACCGGTTCGACTAGCGGAATCGGACTTGGCATCGCCCGCGCGCTCGCCGAGACTGGCGCGAGCATCGTCGTCAACGGTTTCGGCGAGCGCGCCGAGATCGAGGCGACCTGCGAAGGCTTGCGCGCGTTCGGCGGGCAGATCGAGTACAACGAAGCCAATCTGCTGGAGCCGGCCGCTGCCAGGGGGCTGGTCGAAAGCAGCATCGCCCGCTTTGGCCGCATCGATATTCTCGTCAATAACGCCGGGATTCAGCACGTCAGTCCGATCGAGACTTTCCCCATCGAAAAGTGGGATGCAATCATCGCGCTCAACCTGTCGGCGGCATTCCACACTATCCGCACCGCCTTCGCACCGATGAAGGCGGCTGGCTTCGGCCGGATCATCAATATCGCCTCGGCCCATGCCCTCGTCGCCTCGCCGTTCAAGAGCGCCTATGTCGCTGCCAAGCATGGCCTCCTCGGGCTGACCAAAACAGTGGCTCTCGAGGGCGCGCAGGCGGGAGTGACCTGCAATGCAATCTGCCCCGGCTATGTCTGGACCAGGCTGGTCGAAGGCCAGATCGCCGATACCGCTAAGGCGCGAGGGATCGATCGCGAGGCGGTGATCCGCGACGTGCTCCTGGCGGCCCAGCCGAGCAGACGATTTGCTACGGTCGAGGAGATCGGCGCACTCGCCGTGTTTCTCTGCGGACCCGGCGCCAATTCGATAACCGGCACGGCCCTCTCCGTCGATGGCGGCTTCACGGCGCAATGAAACCCTTAGAGCGGTTTTCGACCGTTATGAATCGTGGCGGGATTCCCTCCGTGCGTGATTTCTGATTCAGAATCCGTGCTGGTGAAGGAGGCCGACATGGATGGGTCAACCTCTATCGATGGATTTGCGTTCGCGGCTTCTGGCGGCGATTGACGAGGGTCAGAGTTGCCGCGCTGCGGCGGCCCGGTTTGGCGTGGCACCCTCTACGGCGATCCGCTGGGAGGCGCAGCGGCGCGAGACTGGCAGCTTTGCTCCCAAGCCTCAGGGTGGCGACATGCGCTCGCGCCGGGTTGAGGAGCGGCGGGCGGACATCCTCGCCGTGTGGGAAGCGCGCAAGGACATCTCGCTCGCAGAATTGCGTCTGGCGCTGATCGAGGTTGGTCTCGACGTCTCGGTGGCCGCGCTTCACCGCTTCTTCGTTCGTCACGGCCTGACGCGTAAAAAAAGACTGGCCATGCCATCGAGCAGGACCGCCCCGACGTCCTGAGCCAGCGGCGAGACTGGTTCGATGGCCTGTTCGATCTGGAACCCGAGCGCCTCGTGTTCATCGACGAGACCTGGACCGCCACCAACATGACCCGCAGCCATG
>JANONQ010000013.1:0-2901 GCA_031420935.1 Novosphingobium sp.
CCACAGTTCGCTGCCATGTCTCGGCAGCGGGCGCTAACGGGGGACTCATAAGGAAGGTTTTGGTCTATCACGCGGCGGCTTTACGAGCAAAGTCACGCCCGCTGTGACAATCAGGGACGCCCTCTCGGTTTGTTCTCACCGGCGGCGAAGCGTCATATTATACCAATAGGCCTATGAGTTGACGCACAGGAACCATTCGCGGCTGGCTATGGATTTGATGGTATCTGGCAGATCGATGAGGTCGTTCCAGGCCTTGCAGCAGGCGGTGACAATGGTTTCGTAGGTATCATAGGCCCGGTTTGCGAGGGCATTTTGCCTGAGATACTGCCAGATGTTTTCCTGCGGGTTGAGCTCGGGGCTGTAAGGCGGCAAGCGCAGCAGACTGATATTGTCAGGGGTCTTGAGCGATTTTGTGGTGTGCCAACCGGCCCCGTCAATGATGACGATGGCGTGCGCGCCCTCCTCCACCTGGCTGCTGATTTCGATGAGGTGTGCGTTCATGGCATGGGTGTTGGCGAAGGGCATGACCAGCGCCGCGCCCACGCCGCGTGCCGGACAGACGGCTCCGAAGATATAGGCGCATTCATACCGCTGATCGCGCACGACGCGCGGCCGGGTGCCTTTCTCGCCCCAGACGTAGGTGAGCGTCCCTTTCTGGCCTACGCGGGCTTCGTCCTGAACCCAGATTTCGAGGCGCTTGCCGGCGGCATGTCCGGGGAGCACTTGCGCGACTTTGGCCGCGAAGTTTTTTTAAAAGCGGCCTGAGCCCCGGCGTCGCTTTTGGGATGGAATGGCCGCGTCGAGATGTGGCTCAGCTTGAGGGCATGGAGCAACTTGCCAACTGTCCGCTCGTGATAGCGCAGCTTGTATTCCGCTTCGATCCAGCGCTGGATATCCACGCAGCGCCACCGCACAAGCCCGTCCTTCTCGGGGTCAGGACCTTTCAACACATGCGCCTTCACTGATGCTTCCTGCTCAGGCGTCAGGCGCTTCTTCGGGTGACCACAGGGGGCGTCACGCAAACCCTGTGGCCCCTTCGCGTTGAACCGGTGGACCCAGTCGCACAAAGTCTGACGATCCATCCCGCTGCGCGACGCCGCATCCTTCCGGCTCGCACCCTCCAGAACCGCTGCGATTGCCGTCAGCCGCAAAGCAACCCGGCCATTGTTCTCACGACGCGCAAGCTTGCGTAAATCACCCGCGCTGTAATCATCCCGAAGGGCTATCGATCCATGCATCTGCGGCTCCCATCAATGAAGCCGACACCGAATCATACTCCCGACACAAATGGAATCCCCAAACCGAGTCAGGTCATCGGACGATTGGTATTATACCAAACTGCGCTGTGGGTGACTCACGCGGGGGGATTCCCTGGCGGCTGAAAGTCTGAATCTATGCGATCGTGCTTTGGAGGGCGCGATCATGGGTTCAGCGATTGGTTTGCGGGAAGATTTTGACGGTCCTGCATTGAGGCGGTTGGCGCGAGCATCGAGTAGCGCGAACCAGACCCGGCGGCTCTTGGCCTTGGCCGAGATTTACGATGGTGGCAGCCGGACTGCGGCGGCGCGGATTGGTGGTGTGGGCTTGCAGATCGTGCGCGACTGGGCGGTTCGGTTCAATGATCGCGGCCCGGATGGGCTGCTTGACGGCAAGGCTCCCGGCCCCCGGTCGCGGCTCAATGACGACCAGCGCCGGGCGCTCGTTGAAGCGGTTGAGCGCGGCCCGATCCCGGCGATCCATGGCGTCGTTCGCTGGCGGTTGATCGACCTGGTCCAGTGGCTCCATGAAGAATTTGCGGTGTCGCTCGACGAGACCACCGTGGGGCGCGAGCTGAAGAAGCTGGGCTATGTCAAGCTCACGGCGCGGCCCCGCCACCATGCCCAGAACGAATATGCCATGGAGGCCTTCAAAAAAGGGGCTTTGCCGCCGAGCTGGCAAAGGTCAAGGCCACCCTCCCGCGCGGAACACCCATAGAGATATGGTTCCAGGACGAGGCGCGCATCGGCCAGAAAAACAAGATCACGCGGCGCTGGGCGAGACGCGGAACCCGGCCATCGGCTCCCAAGGATCAGCGGACGAAATCGGCCTATATCTTTGGTGCGATCTGCCCGGAGCAGGGCAAGGGCGCGGGGCTGGTGCTGCCGTTCTGCAATACCGAAACCATGTCGCTGCATCTCACCAAGATAGCACTCGCCGTCGCCCCCGGTGCCCACGCGGTCGTGCTGATGGATCAGGCGGGCTGGCACATGACCGGCAAACTCGATGTTCCCCACAATATCAGCATCGTCGCGCTGCCGGCCAAATGCCCCGAGCTCAACCCGGTCGAGAACATCTGGCAGTTCATGCGCGACAACTGGCTCTCCAACCGGGTCTTCACATCCCACGACAACATCATCGACCACTGCTGCGAGGCGTGGAACAAACTCATCGATCAGCCTTGGCGCATAATGACCATCGGACGCCGAAAATGGGCGCGTGGGTCGTAGTCAGTGCAGGTTGTTGGGGTGGACGGCCTCCGTACGGCATCGCGATGTGCCAGAATGAGGTTGTTGCAATCTCAAACGAGGAGACCGTCCGTGGAACAGATTATCCGAATCGGAATGGATACGTCAAAGCATGTTTTCCAGTTGCATGGCGTGAACGCTGCCGAGCAGCCGGTGTTGCGCAAGAAGCTGCGCCGCTCGGAAATGATCGCGTTCTTTGAAAAGCTGCCAGCAACGGTGATCGCGATCGAAGCCTGTGGGAGTTCGCATCACTGGGCCCGGTTGCTGCGTGCGCTGGGCCATGACGTAAAGCTGATCGCACCGCAATTATCGAAGCCTTATGTGAAGCGCGGCAAGAATGACGCAGCGGACGCCGAGGCGCTGTGCGAGGCGATGAGCCGCCCAACGATGCGCTTCG
>JANONQ010000014.1:0-3047 GCA_031420935.1 Novosphingobium sp.
CGAAGCGGAATTCCGCGCCGCCCTTGCGCAGGACAAAACCATCACCGCGATCACCGCCACCCCCGCGCCTGCCGGGCTCGATCGGCTCGTCGGAATGCGTGGCGGCAATCATTTGCGCCTGTTCATCAAAGAGACGATGCCGGAGCTGATCAGCGCGGGCGCGCCAATCTATCTGGTGCTTGACGATATTTCCGGCGCCGCACTGGTTTCCCCCTTCGCCTGGTCGCAGTGGCACGACGATCGGGCCGAGCGCACGCTCGCCAATTATAAGCCGGGTGAATTCGAGAAACTGATGAACGACCGGGTCAACGTCTGCTGGGGTTTGCAGGCAGGCAACAGCGGTCTTACCGGCACCGCACGCCAGGATATTCCCGAGGCTGACGCCGGCGATGTCCGCAATCCCGCCGATCCCGAAGGCTGGCACGTGCTTCCCGATGGTGACGGCCCGGGCTTCCGCCGCGTCCGCCGGATCGACGTCACCCGCGACGACGCCGCCGGGCTGATCCGGATCGACGCCGCATTCCAGGACAGCGGCAGGCGCCAAGTGCCAGGCCGCGCGGCGATCCACGAATACAACCTTTCTGCCACAGCCAATCTCGCGACCGGTGAATTGCTGACGCTGACCCCCGAGGCCCGTATCCTGCCGTTCGGCGAATGCCCTGGCGCGGTGCACAACACCCAGCGGCTGATCGGCCGCAGCCTGTTCGACATCCGCGAGGCGGTGCTGGAACAATTGCGCGGTCCGCAGGGCTGCACCCACCTGAACGATGCGCTGCGGGCGCTGGCGGAAGTGCCGAAGCTGGCGGAGTATCTGGCGGACTGATCAGGCCGCGTCGCGCTCACCCAACGCCGCCGCATCACAGCAACCCGCGCAGCCCCTCCCGGTATGTCGGCCAGGCGGGCCGCCATCCCAGTACCCGCCTGGCCTTGCCGTTGGCCACCCGGCGGTTCTCGGCATAGAAGACGCGGGCCATCGGGGACAAATCGGCTTCCGCGAGCGTCCGCAGCGGTGGCAGGGGCAGGCCGAGCAGGCGGCAGGCCGCCTCGATCACCGCGTTCTGGCTGCAGGGCAGATCGTCGGCAAGGTTGTAAGCGCCGGCGGGAGCCTCGAGCGCGGCGATTATGCCTGATACGATGTCATCGACATGCACCCGGCTGAAAGTCTGGCCCGGCAGGTCGATCCGGTGCGCCCTGCCTTCGCGCACCCGCTCGATCGCGCTGCGGCCGGGTCCGTAAATCCCGGGCAGGCGCAGCACCCGCGCACCGCGCGCCAGCCAGCCGGCATCCGCCTCGGCGCGCGCGGTGCGGCGGCCTTTGCCCGTTGGCGCGGTCTCATCGACCCAGGCGCCGCCAGTATCGCCATAGACGCCGGTGGAGGAGAGATAGCCGAGCCATTTGCCTGCCAGCGCATTGCCGTATGCCGCCAGCACCGGGTCCAGACCTTCGCCCCCCGGCGGCACGGAGGACAGCACGTGGCTGCTATCCGCCAGCGCGGCGCGCACGGTGCCAGCATCGTCGAAAGACAGTGCGCCGTCGCTGCCGGTCGCAATTACCTCCCAGCCGTGCCGCTCCAGCGCTGCGGCAATGCGGCTGGCGGTGTAGCCGAGGCCGAAGATGAACAGGCGGGGCATGGGTCACCCTAGCGCAATGGCTGGCAATCGGAAGCTCATGCTCTAAATAAGCGTGATGGACATCGCCAGCAGACCTTCCACCCCTGAGAACCTCCAGACCGCCGACGCCGCGCAGCCTCCCCAGGTGCCGGCGACGATTCTGCGCGAGGCATACCGCCCGCCCGACTGGCTGGTGCCGGAAGTGTCGTTGGCCTTCGCGCTGGGCCTGGACGAAACCCGGGTCTCATCCACCCTCAACGTCACACGCAACCCGCAAGGCGGGCACACGCAGACGTTGCGGCTCAATGGCGACGGCATCGCCGCGCTGTCGGTCAAGGTCGACGGCAAGGCGATGAACGACTGGCGGATGGACGGCTCTGACCTGCTGATCGAGCTGTCCGGCGATGCCCACTCCATCGAAATTGAAACCCTGGTCCATCCCGCCGCCAACAGCCAGCTGATGGGCCTTTATGCTTCGAACGCCATGCTTTGCACCCAATGCGAAGCCGAGGGCTTCCGGCGCATCACCTTCTTCCCCGACCGGCCGGACGTGCTCTCGGTCTATCGCGTTCGGATGGAGGGCGACAAGGCGGCCTTTCCGATCCTGCTGTCGAACGGCAATTTGACCGCCACGGGAGCGGGCGCGGACGGCATTCACTGGGCCGAATGGCACGATCCCTGGCCCAAACCCTGCTACCTGTTCGCGCTGGTGGCGGGCGATCTGGTGGCCAATCGTTCCAGTTTCACCACCATAAGCGGGCGCAAGGTCGAACTCGCCATCTGGGTTCGCGCTGGCGACGAGGCGCGCACCGCCCATGCGATGGATTCGCTGATCGCCGCGATGAAATGGGACGAGGAGGCGTTCGGCCGCGAATACGATCTGGGCCAATTCAACATCGTCGCCGTCTCTGACTTCAACATGGGCGCGATGGAGAACAAAAGCCTCAACGTGTTCAACACCCGCTACGTGCTGGCCGACCCCGAAACCGCGACCGATGCCGATTATGACGGAATCGAAGCCGTCATCGGCCATGAATATTTCCACAACTGGTCGGGCAACCGCATCACCTGCCGCGACTGGTTCCAGCTCAGCCTCAAGGAGGGCTTCACCGTGCTGCGCGACCAGCTGTTCAGCGCGGCGATGGGCAGCGAGGCGGTCAAGCGGATCGAGGATGTCCGGGTGCTGCGCGCCGCCCAGTTCCCGGAGGATTCCGGGCCGCTTGCCCACCCGATCCGGCCAGATTCCTTTCAGGAAATCTCGAACTTCTACACCGCTACCATCTATAACAAGGGTGCCGAGGTGATCCGCATGATGCGGACCATGGCGGGGCCCGAGCGCTTCCGCACGGGCACCGATCTCTATTTTGCCCGCCACGACGGCGAGGCGGCGACTTGCGAGGATTTTGTCGCGGCGATCGAAGAGGGGGCGGGGCTTGA
>JANONQ010000015.1:0-2273 GCA_031420935.1 Novosphingobium sp.
GGCTTCGCCGCCGATTGCCTTGAAACCCGCGAGGAGCTGGCGATCAGAGGCCGCGATCTGTTTCTCGGCGCAGGCGGCACCCACTTCGCCGCGCTCGATTGTTTGAACGACGGCGAGGCAGGGATGGCGATGCTTGAGGCGCTGGTCCGGCGGGAACTGGCGGGATGGAGCCAAAGTTACATCCATTCTTGACATAACCCCTGTTTGTTCTACTCCTGTTCGAAGGAACGGAGTCGCAACACCATGTCCCAAACCAATTTTGCCTATGCTGCACCCGCCAACGATGCCGCTGGCCTGCCGCTCACCCTGTCGATCTACGCTGACCGGGCGCATTTGCGCGGGACCATTCGCGACGATGCCGAGGCTGCGGGTTTTCGCATCGCCGAAGTCGCCGATGTCGCCAGCCTGCTTGAGGGCGAGGCGCAGGTGCTGGGCGAAGTGGTGTTGCTCGATTGCCCGGAGGTACGGGGCGCGGAACTGGCGGCACTGTCGCGGCTCGATATGCGGGCGGCGCATTGCGGGGCGCATCTCATCGTCTCGACCAGCATCGCCGCGCTGGACGATGTGTTCGCTTGCCTCGATCAGTCGAGCCCGCAGATCCTGGTCGATCCCAGCCGCGCCGACCGGGTGATTGCGCTCGGCCGGGTGCTTGGGCGCATGCCCAGTCTGCGGCTGCGCGAATTGTCCGAGGAAGACCGGCTGGTGCTGCTGCGGCTGACCGAGCAGGTCGGCCAGATCGCCGAGCGGCTGGAACGGCTGAGCGCCTCTGCCGCCCCGGCTGGTCCTTCCGCCGGCAGTGATAGCGCTTTTCGCTTCGAAACCCCCAAGTCCTCGTTCACGGGCAAGCCGGAAGACAGTGGCGAGCGGCTGGTGCGGGCGACCCGGCCCGCTCTGCCCGATCCCCGGCTGGTGCGCCGCATCATCCGCCAACGGCAACTGCGCGCACGCTTTTTCGACGGCGAGCTGTTCGGCGATCCCGCCTGGGACATGCTGCTCGATCTTACTGCGGCGCGCGCCGAGCACACCCGCGTTTCGGTCACCTCGCTGTGCATCGCCTCGGGTGTCCCGCCGACCACGGCGCTGCGCTGGATTGGTCAGCTGACCGAGGCCGGGCTGTTCCAGCGGGTCGAAGACGAAGCCGACCGCCGCCGCGCCTTTGTCGCACTGACCGACAAGGCGTCCGACGCCATGGCGCGCTTCTTCGCCGAGCTCGGCACAGGCGCGACGCGGCTGGTGTAATCCGCTATCCCGGTGCAGCTTCAACATGCCGCCCGGTTTCAGGATGCGGTGTGGTTCGACGACAGCGGCGCAAACAATGCAGCAACTGCGCGGTTCGCCAGTTGACCCGACGCCGCAGCGGGCTAATAGCGCCATGACGCGCGCGCCTCATCCGGCGCTGCCGGGCGGTTAGCTCAGTTGGTAGAGCATCTCGTTTACACCGAGAGGGTCGGCGGTTCGAGCCCGTCACCGCCCACCATTTCCGTCGGGCGGCAGGGTTCGAACCTCTTCCGGGAATATAGTCGCTGAATTCGTTACTGCCCCTCGGCCAGCATCGCGGTTGTTTCCGCGCTGGACCAGTCGTGTCCGCCGTTGAAGCGCCACACCTCGCGGCCGTCCGCATTGTAGTAGATCGTCGTGGGCAGGGTGCCGGCGCCGTAATGGAAGGCGAGGGCGTTCTTCGGGTCGAGCCAAGGCTCGAGCCGCCTGAAGACACGCTCGGCGAAGAAGGTGCTGACCTTTTCGGTGTTGGTCATGTCCTGCGCGACAGTGAGCACCTTGACCGCGCCGCCGTTCTGTCCGGCAAGCGATTCCAGCATCGGCAGCTCGGTGATGCAGGGCGCGCACCACGTTGCCCAGAGATTGATCAGCAGCGGCTTGCCCTTGAGGCTCCGCAGCGGCAGCTGGCGGCCGGCCTGATCGGCCAGGGTGAAATCTGGCAAGGCGCTACCCTTGTGCGAGCGGTCGATGGTTCCGGTCACTGCGGCGGTCTGGGCTGCGGCCGGGCTTGCCGAAGCCTGCGGTTGCGCCTTCTCGCCGCTTTGCCTATCGCAGCCGCCTAACAGCGCCGGGGCACTTACCGCCAGGCCAAGGACAGCAAGCGTGAGCGAGCGGGATAACAGCACGGCAGGCTCCAATTCGATGTGGGGCGGACGATTCGCCGAAGGGCCGTCGGCGATCATGCGCGAAATAAATGCCTCGATCCCGTTCGACAAGGCGCTGTGGCGGCAAGACATTGCCGCGTCAAAGGCGCATGTCGCGATGCTCGGCGCGGT
>JANONQ010000016.1:0-1870 GCA_031420935.1 Novosphingobium sp.
CGAGATCCAGCGCACGGTCTGCCAGTTCTACCGGGTCGACCGCACCGAAATGTCGAGCAAGCGCCGCGCCCGCGCGGTGGTGCGTCCGCGCCAGGTGGCAATGTACCTCGCCAAGGTTCTGACCCCGCGCAGCTATCCGGAGATTGGCCGCAAGTTCGGCGGACGCGACCACTCCACCGTTATCCACGCCGTCCGCCTGATCGAGGATCTGCGCACCCGCGATGCCGATATGGACGGCGATGTTCGAAGCCTGCTGCGCCAGCTGGAGAGCTGAGGCGCTAATTAGTGCGTCATTTCCGCTTTGCGATTGCCCACCATTTACCGCCTATAGCAGTATGAAAGCGCCAATCAGGATCGAACGCCGGCTCATCTACAAAAGTTGATGAGCCTCCGCCAATTTCTCTACTTTTGATCTCTCGCCGTTGGCTGGGAACTTTGCGGATACTTCCGTCTGGGAACTCAACTTCTATGGGCATTGCAATTCCTCGATTGGTCCAACGGCAAGCATCATAACTTAGCACATGAAGCATGGCGTCGCTTTTTCTGCTTTCTTGGATCTATCGCTCGTATTAATTGCAGGAAATGTCCCTCCCCGCCGACCGCCTTTCCCGCTTTGCCCGCCATATCGTCCTGCCTGAGGTCGGCGGGGCGGGGCAGGTCGCGCTCGCCCGCGCACATGTCGTCCTGATCGGCTGCGGCGGCATCGGCAGCCCGGCGCTGCAATATCTCGCCGCCGCCGGCGTCGGTCGGCTGACGCTGGTCGACGACGACGCAGTCGAGGATTCCAATCTCCAGCGCCAGACGGTGTTCGGCACCGCTGATATCGGCCGGCCGAAGGCCGACGCCGCCGCGCTATGGGCAAGCCGGTTCGATCCCGCGCTCGATGTGCGGGCGGTGGTGGAGCGGATCGGGCGGGATAATGCCGGGCAGATCATCGCGGGCAGCGGCGTGGTGCTTGATGGCTGCGACAATTTCGCGACCCGCCTTGCCGTCTCGGACGCCTGCGTCGGGGCAGGCATTCCCCTCGCCAGCGCTGCGCTCGGCCGGTTCCAGGGCCAGATCGCCAATTTCGCCGGGCATCTTCCCGGCCATGCCTGTTATCGCTGCTTCGTCGGCGACGCCTTCGATGCCGAGGATTGCGACACCTGCGCGGCCGACGGCGTGCTTGGGGCGATGGCCGGGCTGGTCGGCAGCTTCGCGGCGATGCAGGCAATCCGCATTATCCTCGCCGGCCACGCCGCGCTCGGCGATCCGCAATGGGGCAGACTGCATCTGTTCGACGGCCTGGCGCCGGCGCTGCGGACGCTGACTATCGCCAAGGATCCGGAATGCTCGGGATGCGGGGGTGACCATGGCAAAGCGCTCAATTCTGACTGACCCGCCCCAGGCCCCTTCCGCAAGCGGGAGGGGGGGTTTCCCGCAGGGCCTGTCCAGCGCCAAAGCCGCCACACCCGCCTTGCCTAGCGCCTTTGCTCTGCTAAGAGACTGGCAAAACCACCCCAGGGGAGCCCGAAGGCATCATGGCAAAGATCAAGGTGAAAAACCCCATCGTCGAAATGGACGGCGATGAAATGACGCGGATCATCTGGCAGTGGATTCGCGAGCGGCTGATTCTCCCGTACCTCGACATTGACCTGAAGTATTACGACCTGTCGATCGAGCACCGCGATGCCACTGACGATCAGATCACCGTCGACAGCGCCAATGCCACCAGGCAGTATGGCGTCGCGGTCAAATGCGCGACGATCACCCCTGACGAGGCGCGGGTCGAGGAATTCGGGCTCAAGAAGATGTGGAAGTCGCCCAACGGCACGATCCGCAACATCCTGGGCGGTGTCGTCTTCCGCGAGCCGATCGTGATCTCCAACGT
>JANONQ010000017.1:0-3568 GCA_031420935.1 Novosphingobium sp.
GCCTGGATCTGGGCCTATTTCGGGGTGTATAACTTCTACGTGCTCAAGCACGTCTACAAAGCACCCGAAGAACAAGCACGCGCCGCCGGCCGAACCGTGACAGCCTGAGACACGGGGCGAAGTGAACAACGGACGGGCGGCACTCCCAACGGGGGAGCCGCCCGATTGCCGGGCAGTTCGCATTGCCGGGAGCAGCAATGATATCTGACAAGGCAACCAGCGGTATCGCCAATCCGCCCGGAACAAACGGCATCTGGACGTTCGTGTTC
This sequence comes from Novosphingobium sp., assembly GCA_031420935.1. Lineage (GTDB taxonomy): Bacteria > Pseudomonadota > Alphaproteobacteria > Sphingomonadales > Sphingomonadaceae > Novosphingobium. The sequence continues at coordinate 270 of JANONQ010000017.1, forward strand.
ATCGACATGATCGTGTTCTCGCTGTTCTTCGTGGTCTACCTTTCGGAATGGCTGCGCCTGCCCGTTATCTTTGCAAGCTCGCAGGCGCATCTCGATCCGAAGTTTGGGCTGGTGAATGCGCTGGTTCTGCTCACCAGTTCGCTGTTCATGGCTGAGGCGGTCGTTGCGGCGAGAATGGGCAAGGCAGTGATCGTCAAGACCCGGCTGGCGCTGGCGCTGGTCTGCGGCGTGCTGTTCTCGGCGAGCAAACTCACCGAATATGCCGGGAAGTTCGCCGCCGGCTTCACGCCGGTGACCAATTCCTTCTTCTCGTTCTATTTCCTGCTGACGATGATCCATTTCCTGCATGTGCTGGCCGGTATGGTATTCATCGCCCATTGCCTTGCGCGCGCCAAGGCCGAGACCGGACAGGCCGCCTATCTAACCAAGATCGAAAACACCGGCCTGTTCTGGCATTTCGTCGATCTGCTCTGGCTGTTCCTGTTTCCGCTGCTTTATCTTGCCGGCCTGCCATGACCCCGATTGACCGGAAACTGACCCTAGCCTGGCTCGCCCTGGTCGCGCTGACGCTGCTGTCATTTGCGACCGCAGAGGCCTTGCCCAACCGCAACCTCGCGCTAGCCGGCATTTTCGCCATCGCCGCCGTGAAAGGCCAGATTGTCGCAAGCCGCTTTATGGAAGTCGGCCATGCTTTGCCGCACTGGAAGGCGCTCTACCGGGTGTGGATCGCAGGCATCGCGATCATGCTGGCGGCGGGGCACATGCTGTGAGAGCCCTGCCTGGCCTTTTACACTAACGTGTAGCCGCCATCGACCGGCGTCAGTGTGCCCGTGATGAACGAGGCTTCGTTGCTTGCCAAGAATACCGCCAGATGAGCGATTTCATCCGGAGTGCCGATGCGCCCCATCAGTGTCGCGGCAATCGCGCCTTCGAGATATTCCTTGGGCAACCCTTTTGTCATCCCGGTATCGATGGCGCCGGGCAGGATCGCATTCACGCGGATGCCTTGCGACGCATATTCGGCGGCGGTCACTTTGGTCAGCATCGAAACACCACCCTTGGCCGCGCAATATGCGGGCATACTGGGGAAAGCGACAAGCGACGCCATCGACGAAGTGTTGACGATCGACCCGCCGCCGGTTTTGAGCATCAGCGGAATCGCATATTTCATGCCAAGGAAGACACCGCGCAGATTGACCGCGATCACCTCATCGAATGCATCCTCGTCGTGATCGGCGGTCGGGGCAATCTGGCCCGAGATGCCGGCATTGTTGCAGAGTACATCGAGCCGTCCGAACCGTTGCACGGCCAGATCGAGCATCGCGCGGACATCGGCGCTTTTCGAGACATCGGCATGGGTGGCAATACAGTTATCGCCCAGCTCGGCCAGCTCGTCCTGCCTGCCCGAAACATCGGCAGCGACGACTTTCGCTCCCTGCGCGCAGAAATGCCTGACCATGGCGGCGCCCATGCCCGAACCTGCACCGGTGACAACAGCGACTTTGCCAGCCAAACGTCCACTCATCTCGATGATCCTTCAGTTCAGGGCGTCATGCATTTTTTGCAGATGGACGGCACGACGGGCCTGTGCCGGCGCAGAGATGCGGTCCGGCGACCAGTCGAGCCCGTTATCGGCGCTGAGCGACACGCTGGCGATCCCCGGCAAACCCATCACCCGCCGCTGCACCTCGGTCTTGAAAAAGCCGATCATGTGACAAAACGGCGATGTCAGGCGCAGGCTGATCGAAACGTCACCGCCGGGCGAGATGTCAATCGTGTCGATCAACCCCAGTTCCGCCAGACCCATCGGCACGCCGCTTGCCATGCTGCACGGATCCTTGATCTCGTCCAGTTCGGCGATAATTGCAGCGCGCCGGTCATTCATGGCGTCAGGCATGGGTCAGTTGGTCTCCCATCGCGATGGTGGAATAGGGTACTGGCAGAGCCGCCCCTTCCGGCCGGCTGAATTCATCGTTGGCTATCCCGCGCTTGCAGGCTTCGAGGTCGATGCCGTGCAGCTTGGCATAGGTGCCGCTCAGCATGCTTTCCTTGTTCGCCCTCGTGATCTGCTTCATCGGCATGAACAGCCCCGCATTCTCGATCATATCCTCCGGGAATTCAAACTTGGCAAAGGCTTCAAGACCCGGCTGCGGGTGGTGGAGCGTTCCGCCCGATCCCCAGTACAGCCTGTCGAGCATGGCGGTTCCGCCAACCTTGCACAGTCCGAGCAATATCTGGGCAAACGCGCGCGGCCGCCGTTCGACGATGATGTTTTGGATTTCCATGTTGATATAGATGTTGCCAAACCGTCCCAGCAGCCAAGCCGTTTCCTCAAGAAACGCGAGGCCACCATGGACAATCTCGAAGGTCAGATCGGGAAAGTCTGTCGCGGCAGCTTCGAGATCGCTGGGGTTGTAGGCATCGCCGACCGCGAATGGTCCGATTGGCACGGCCTTGTGGACCGCAACGTGCTTGAGGCCGAGTTTGGCGGCGTGCTCATAAAGCGGATAGATTAGCTTCGGATCATCCATGCGCCAGGATACCGGCCCGGTGCCATCCCAGCTGGTGGGGTAAAGCTTGAGGCCAAGCGGTTTGTAAAGATTGACCTGTTCGTCCATCGCCCGGATCGCATCAGCACCCTTCAGCGGATCGACACAGACATAGGCGCCGATGAACCGCGACGGATATTTCGTTGTCGCCTCGACCGCCTTGGCGACCGACGAATAACCGTCCTTGAACGACGAAATCGCCAGTGGATGGTAAACGGCAATATCGGTAGCGCTTTCGCCAAACAGCAGATTGGCGGTATCTTTAACCGACCAGTCGCGCAGATAATCCCTACGGCTCATGGCATATTGGGGGTCGGGCGGATCGGCGGCGAGCGCATAGGCCAGTTCGACCATCGCATCACCCAGCATGGGGTCTTCCCAGTTGCTGGGCAGATGGTTGTAGGCATGCGCCACCGCATCGAGCACGAACATACCATCAATCATGAAACTCTCCCGGCTGCAGATGAGTCGCAACGCGCCCCTGCCCGATCATGCTAGGAGCGCGTATTCCAGCGGTCAACATTGTCGTGGAGAATGACGGAGCTGGGTTTTCGGTTTGGAACCCGAATAGCCCCGTCCCTTTGAGGGCAGGGCTATCGCATTATAACCCACCTTCCAAATTTCGTCACCCTGAACTTGTTTCAGGGCCCATCGTGCCGCAAGCTCGCGAGCTATCAGGATAGACGGCAACCGCGAGGCCTGCTCCCCGAAAATCAAGTTCCGGGTGCGCGGAAAAATGGGCCCTGAAAC
>JANONQ010000018.1:0-7449 GCA_031420935.1 Novosphingobium sp.
AATGAAGAGGGGGGCATGAAGGGCGTCGCCGTCGCCGGGATCGGGATGACCCAATTCGGCAAGCAGACCGGACGCGGGCTACGCAGCATGGCGCTGGCTGCGATTGAGGAAGCAATTGCCGATAGCGGGATTGCATCCGACTGGATCGAGCGCATCTATTTCGGCAACGCCATCGCCGGGATCGTCACGCAGCAGGAAATGATCCGGGGGCAGGTTGCGCTTCGCCATCAGCCCCTGGCCAAGGTGCCTTTGTTCAACATCGAAAACGCCTGCGCATCTGGTGGATCGGCCTTCAGCCTCGCCTGCGAGGCGGTGGCGAGCGGTGCGGTCGAAGTTGCGCTCGCGGTCGGTGCGGAACAGATGACCCATGCCGACCGAAGCCGGCCATTCAATGCCCTGCGCGGTTCAACCGATATCGAGGACATTGGCGAATCCGAACCCGGCCAGGTCAGTGCAAACTCACTGCTGATGGATTATTATGCGGCGGTGGCGCAGCGCTATCTCGATGAGTACGGCGCCGAGCCAGCCGACTTCGCGCGGGTCGCGGTCAAGAACCGGCGCAATGCCGCGATGAACCCGCTTGCCCATTTGCGCACCCCGCAATCGCTGGAGGATGTGCTTTCAAGCCGGATGATCGTCGCGCCGCTCTCCCTGCCGATGTGTTCACCGGTGACCGATGGCGGGGCGGCACTTCTGGTGTGTTCAGAAAAGCTTGCGGCATCCCTCGATCAACCGGTCGTGCGGGTGCGGGCGTCGTCGGTCGCGTCTGGCGCGGGCGGCAAGCCGGTCGATGATGCAGCGGCCAAGGCGTATGGCGCGGCGGGCATGGGTGCGCATGATTTCGACGTGATCGAACTTCACGATGCAGCAGCGCCCGCCGAGCTGATGCAATATCATGAGATCGGTTTGTGCGGGGAGGGCGACGGTTTCAAGCTGATCCGTGAGGGCGCGACCGATCTTGGCGGGCGCATACCGGTCAACACCAGCGGCGGACTGCTCAGCCGGGGGCATCCCCTGGGCGCAACCGGCGTCGCGCAGATTGTCGAGCTGGTCCACCAGCTGCGCGGCACGGCAGGCGCACGCCAGGTCGAAGGCGCGCGGCGGGCGCTTGCGGTCAACGGCGGCGGCTGGCTCGACGGTGCTTACGCGCTGGCGATAGCCACGGTCCTCGAACGCTCGTAAGCTTCCCCCATGATTTACGAAACTATCCTGCTCGACCGCCCGGCAAACGGGGTTGCGATGATTACGCTCAACCGGCCAAGCCGGGGCAACGGTGTCGTCCCTGAAATGGCGCGCGACATGCTCGCGGCGCTGGACGTGCTGGAGGCAGACAAATCCGTGCGGGTGCTGGTGCTGACCGGCGCCGGCAAGCAATTCTGCGCCGGGGCGGATCTGGTCGAGTTCCAGAAGTATCTAGCCGAGGATCATGCCCGCGAGCAAGAGCCCTACAACGCCCGCGTGCTCTGGCCAGTGACGCAACGGCTGGTGTCGTGCCGCTTGCCTGTGATTGCGGCGATCAATGGCGGGGCGACGGCCGGGGGCCTTGATCTGGCGCTGGCGTGCGACATCCGCATTGCTTCAAGCCGCGCCAAGCTGGGCGAGACCTATATCAAGCTTGGGCTTAATCCCGGCAATGGCGGCACTTATTTTCTTCCCAGACTCGTCGGGAGCGGCCTGGCGGCGGAACTGGCGCTGACGGGCGATCTTGTCGATGCCGAGCGTGCCCTGGCTATCGGGCTGGTCAACAGCATCGCCGAACCTGACCTCCTGATCGCTGAAGCCGTGGCCCTGGCTGCGCGGATCGCCGAACGCCCGCGCCTCGCCATTGAGGCAACCAAGCAGCAACTTCGCCAAAGCTGGCACATGGATCTGGCGGGATCGATGAACGCCAGTTTCTGGGCGGTCGCCGCGCTGACCTATAGCGACGATCTGCGGGAGGGCGTAGCCGCAGCGCTGGAGAGGCGCGAACCGGTTTATAACAAGGGCGACATCAAAGAGAGTGACAGGGGGTGATCGTCGACGCCGTCGTCCACCCTTGGAACATGTCGCCCGAAAACCAGAACCCGGCGGCGCAGGCCCAGATCGATGCGGTCTATGCCTCGCACAAGCTCTCTTACGACGAGGCGCACGCCGACTATATTCTGCAACCGCATGAATTTTTCCGCGATCTCAGTTTTGATGTCATTGCGCGAGCGGAGTTCGTCGAAAGCCCGGTGGATTTCGCCATCCTCCATTCGCTCCCCAATCTCGGTTTTGGTTTGGGGCACATCACGCTGCCGGAGAAATGCGCGGCGTTCAGGGATCGCTTCCCGCACCGGACAAAAATGCTCGGTACAGTCGGCACGCCGATTGCTGCAACCGCCATTGAAGAGATTACCCGCCAGCACGGCGAACTCGGGATCGATGGGGTGAAGCTTTACCCGGCGTTCTTCTACGACGGCAAGGGCGAAGGCTGGCGGATGGACGGCGAGAAGTGGGCGACGCCGTTCCTCGAAGCTGTCCGCAAGCTCGGTCTCACCCGGATCGCGATCCACAAGGCGCTCTGGCTTGAGCCCGCCCCCAAATCCGCGTTCGATATCGACGATATGGGGCCGCCGCTTGACCGCTTCCCGGATATGACCTTTGAAATGGTCCACGGCGGCGCGGCGTTTCTCGATGAGACGATTCGCTTGATGCACCGCCATGCGAACCTCTACCTCACGCTGGAGACGACGTTTTCCTATATCCTCACCCGCCCGCGTGTGTTCGCCAAGGTGCTGGGGAAGTTGGTCACCGAAGTCGGATCGGACCGGTTGCTGTTCGCCAGTGGCAACAACCTGGCGCATCCACGGCCACTGATTGAGGCGTTTGCCGGCTATCAGTTTCCCGAGGCCTTGCAGCAGGAGTTTGGCATCCGCCCGCTGCAGGACCAGGACCGCGCGAATATCATGGGGCTGAATGCGGCCCGCCTCTACGCCATCGAGCAACAGTCAAACGACGACGAATTCTCCCGCGCGCGGGCTGCTGGCGTCCCGGGCCCGTGGAGCGCGATCCGGCAATGACCGATCCTGCGCTTATCGCCCGCATAAAGGCAGCACTCGCCCGCGTCACCGAGCCGTGCAGCATTGCCTTTGGCAAGCCGATCAGCATCGTCGAGATGGGTCTGATCGAACGGATCGCTGTGGAAGGCGGCCACGCCGAAATCACCCTGTGCCTGACTGACGCGGCCTGTGTCCATTTCGCCGGAATGCAGCGCTTCATCCGCGACGAGCTGGTCGAACTCCCCGAAATCAGGACGGTCGAGGTCAAGCAGACGCTGGATCAGCTGTGGACGCCCGACCGGCGGCACTCGGCATGAATTTCGAGCAGACCCTCTCTGGCCTCAAGGTGTTTGACCTGAGCACCAATATCGCCGGTCCCTTCGCCGCGATGATCCTCGGCGACATGGGCGCGGACGTGATCAAGATCGAGCGCCCGCCGCATGGCGATGACACCCGCGCGCTACCGCCGCAGATCGATGGTCAGGCGACGGTGTTCCTGGCCGTCAATCGCAACAAGCGCAGCCTGTTGCTCGATATCAAGTCGCACGAGGGCAAAGAGGCGTTGCTGCGCCTGGTTGAGACCGCCGACGTGGTGATCGAAAGTTTCCCGCCCGGCCTCGGCGAAAAGCTCGGGTTTACCTTTGAGGCGCTGAAGTCCCGCAACCCGCGCATCCTGATGGCCTCGATTTCGGCGTTCGGCGATGGCCCGATTGGCCGCACCATGCCTGGCTACGATGCGCTGGTGCAGGCGGTGAGCGGAATGATGAGCTTCACCGGCTCGCCTGGCACGCCGACCGTCCGCCTCGCGCCATCCGTGCTCGATCTCACCACCGGGATGTGGGCGGCAATGGGCCTGCTTGCGGCGATTCTGCGGCGGAATGCGGGGGGAGGGGCGGAGCATGTCCGCCCCAGCCTGATTGATTCGGCGTTTACGCTGATGAATCACCAGCTGCTCGCCATGCGCGCAACCGGCCAGCCCCCTGAAAAGCTTGGCTCCGGTGCCCCGAGTGCCGCGCCTTACGGGGTGTTTCAGGCCTCCGATGGCGAAATCATGATTGCCACCGCGAGTGAACCCCAATTTCCGCGCCTGTGTGCCGCGCTCGGTTTGCAGGGGATGGCCGCTGATGCCCGTTTTACGACGATGGCGGACCGGCTCGCCAACCGGCAGCCACTCGATCAGGCAATTGCGGCTGTGATCGCCAGTCAATCGACCAGTCATTGGCTCAGCCATCTGGGCAAATCAGGGATATCCTGCGGGCGGGTCAATGATCTGGCCGAAGCAGTGGCACTGCCCGTTGTCGCCGAGCGCGGACTGCTTGACTCCATGCAGCTGCGCCTGCCGATCGACTTGACGGGTAAGCCGTTCCGCAGACCCCCTCCCGCGCTGGGCGAGCATTCACGCGAAATCCTGGGGCAGGCTGGTTTTGATGCCGGAGAGATCAGCAAGCTGGGGTTGGATTAAGCGACTGGCTTTATGAGGGCACCGAGCTAAGGCTGCCAACTATGGTGAGTGAGACGACGAAAGCGGCTGAACCGACGACTATGATTGGCAAGCGCCGGTCGGCCGCAGGGAAAGACTCCCGCGCATCCTATTCGATCCGGCGGCAGGAAATTTCCGACGCAGCAGTCCGGGTGTTCAACCGGCTCGGCTACAAGGGCGCGAGCCTGAGTGCAGTGGCGAGCGAGCTGGGAGTCGACCGCGCCACCCTCTATTACTATTTTTCGTCGAAAGAGCAGATGTTCGACGAAACCGTGCGTGCGGTGATCGAGGGCAATGATGAACTCGTCAGGCGCATCGCGGCGAGCGCGATCAGTCCCAACCGTAAATTGCGCGAGCTAATTACGTCGCTGATGATCTCTTACGCGGCGAATTACCCGCTGCTGTACATTTATATTCGTGAGGATCTGAGCCATGTCAGCGACAGGCGCTCGACCTGGTCCGCCGACATGCGAGCGCTCAACCGCAGCATCCAGACCTCTATCATTGACATCATCGAGCAAGGTTATGCCGATGGCAATTTCCGCCGCGTCGGCTCAGCCCGCACGGTCGCCTATGGCATTCTTGGAATGCTTAACTGGACCCACCGTTGGTTCCAGCCCGACCAGTCGGAATCCGCCGACGAGATTGGCAAGGTGTTCGCCGAACTCGTGCTTTCAGGGCTGGAACCCTCTCATTAGGACCTGACCTTATTCGTAGAATCCTAAACCTTCAGGATCACCGAACCGCCATTGGCGCCGAGGCCCAGCACCGCTGACATACCGACGCGAGCGCCCGGCACCTGGTGCCCCTCGGCCTGCCCGCGCAGCTGCCAGGTGAGTTCGCAGATTTGCAGCACAGCCTGGGCGGTAGTGGCCTCTCCGGACGAGAGGAAACCGCCGCTCGGGTTGATCGCCAGTTCGCCATCGATAGCCAGCTTGCCGTTCTCCAGCATCCAGTCGCCCTTGCCGGGTTCGTAGAAGCCGAATTGCTCGGGCCAGGCGAGGATATGCCAAGCCGTATTGTCGGCCATTTCGAGCACATCGACATCTTCAGGGCCTATTCCCGCCATGGCACAGGCGCGGGCAACCGCCGTGCCGACTTCGCTGGTATGGGTTATCCCGGGGCGAACCGTGCTCGAAACGGTTGGAATGCGGCGCGCCGGATCGCCGAACTGGCCGGTTGCAACGGCGCAGCCCGCCACTTCAACCAATTTATTGCCGGCGCGCCTGGCGTAGTCTTCGCTTCCCAGAATCACGGCTGCCGCGCCGTCGCTGACCGCGCAGATCTGGAGCAGATGGAGAGGATCGGAAACCATCGGCGAGGCGAGTACCTCTGCAACGCTGGTCTCGCTCCGGAACCGGGCGTTGGGATTGCCGGTCGCATTGCGGCGCATCAGCACCGAGGCCTTCGCTAGCGTTTCGGCGGTCGTGCCGAATTCGTGCATGCGCCGACGCGCCTCGATCGCCCAGTAAGCAGGGTTGGTGGCGCCCATCGCTACCCAGCGCAGATAATCGCTGTCGGTAATATCGTCCTGGCTGCCGGGTGGCCGGGGGATGAACCCCTTCGGCATCCGTTCGGCGCCCATCGCGCAGACCACATCATACTGCCCGCTGGCGATCATCGCATAAGCGCTTTGGAACGCGATCGCGCCTGCCGCGCAGGCACCGCCGACGTTGACGCAAGCTATGCCCTGTTCCGCCACGGCCTGCACGATCTCATTGGCGTGCAAACCCCAGCCCATGCCGCCTTCGAAGCGCGAGCTGGCGGCGACCAGACCTTGCACGTCGGGCCACGAAAGCGATGCGTCCTTGAGCGCTGCGGTTATCGCTTCAAGCGCCAGCTGGAGCTGCGGCTTGGCGGGCCACTTACCCCAGGGATGAGCCCCGGCACCCACCACGTAAACCGGCCGCGTCATACCCCGTCTCCAGCATCGGCAGGCGCGAACTTGTAGGTTGCCACCGCGCCGCGCTCGGCATCGGTATATAGCGTTTCAACCACCAGCCGGAGCGGCATGCCGATCCGGATCGCGTCAATCGGAAGACCCGTCAGCATGCCCATAACTTCAACGCCCGCCCCCAGATCGATCAGACCGATCGCATAGGGTTGCCAGTTGTCCATCCTGAATGGCGGCGGCGGCTGGTAATGCTGGATCGTATAGCTGAGCAGTGCGCCGTGGTTCGGTAGCAGCGCAGGTTCGATGCACTTTTCCGCGCAGTGCGGATTGCGGCAACTCAGTGCTACGGGGAAGTACAGCGTATCGCAGCTCGCGCAACGTGAGCCGATCAGGCGCGGGCCCTCCGGCTGGACTTCGAACAGGCCCTCGGCAACCGCGACCAATGCGCCTTGCAGGCTGCTCACAGTGAAAGGATGTCCCGCGTTTCGCGAAAATACAGCGTACCATTCGACGTGTCGGTCACGGTAACGTCATGGCGCACATAGCGGCGGCCCCGCTTTTCATATTTGTCGCTCGCCCGCGTCGTAATGCGGACCGTAGCCCCCACAGGAATGGGTTCGAGGATTTCGGAATCATGGTAGGTATGGATTGAGCCGATCGCGAATGGCTTGGTGTGGTCGAATTGAACCGATAGCACGAAATGGGAGACCAGCAGTGGCGGCACGATCGCTCCGCCAAATGGGGATTCTCCAGGTATGGTCCAGGTGTTCATCCTCCACCCCTCGTACCAGGGATTAAAGTCCTCGACTGCATCGGCATAGAGGATCACGAGTTCGGGCGTGATGTGCAGATCGCGTGACAGCTCATCGCCGATTTCGACCATGTCCCAATAAGTCTGCGACCCCTGTTCCAGCCCCTCGATAAAGGCGCGCGTCTGGGCCGACTGGATCGCGCTTTGCGGACGGAGATCTTCAGCTTTAACCTTGTCGTTGGTCATCGGTGTATTCCTGTGATGCTAGAACCTGACTCCGGGGCAAATCGATGGCGTTCAGACA
>JANONQ010000019.1:0-4038 GCA_031420935.1 Novosphingobium sp.
GAACTGCGGGGCACCTGCGGCGACAAGGCGGCCAGGGGATGGCTGTCGGAAAAGCTCGCCGACGCCAACTGGCTGATCAAAGCGCTCGACCAGCGGCAGAAAACGATCCTCAAGGTCGCCGCCGAGATCGTCAAACTGCAGGACGGTTTCTTTCGGCACGGCGTGTCGCAGCTCAGGCCGCTGACGTTGCGCACGGTAGCGGAAGCGATTGAAATGCATGAATCGACGGTCAGCCGGGTCACCTCGAACAAATACCTTAATTGCGAGCGGGGCACCTTCGAGCTCAAATATTTCTTCACCTCGGGCGTCGCCTCGGCGGACGGGGAAAGCGCGGTGTCGGCGGAGACGGTCAAAGCGGCGATTCGCCAGCTGATCGACGCCGAGGATGCGGGCGCGGTCCTGTCCGATGACGCGCTGGTCGATCTACTCCGCACCAAGGGCTTCGAGCTCGCCCGGCGGACCGTGGCAAAATACCGCGAGGCGATCGGGCTGGGCAGTTCGGTCCAGCGCCGGCGGCGCAAAGCGCTGGCGGCGGCGATGTAGCCTTGGGGCCGGTTTTCTGGAACGTTCGCGGCAATACACGGCGGCACTGCTCACAGCGCCAGCAGCGCCGGGTCGCCGCCCTGCGCCATGATGTTTACCGAGACGCTGCGTTCCTGGCCATAGCGCAGCAGTGAATGCGGTCCGCCCGCCTTGGGGCCAGTGCCGGACAGGCCGACACCGCCGAACGGCTGCACACCGACGACCGCGCCGATGATCGACCGGTTGATGTAGACATTGCCCGCCGGCACCAGCGCCTGCACCTGCTGGGCAAAGCTGTCGAGCCGGCTATGGATGCCAAGCGTCAGGCCGTAACCGCGCGCGGCGAGGCGGCTGGCGTATTCGGGCAGCTGGTCGGGGGCATAGCGGCAGACGTGCAGGATGGGGCCAAACACCTCGCGCTCGAGGAAATCCGGTGCGTCCACTTCGGCAATGACGGGGGCGAAGAAATGCCCTCGCGCCTTCGGCACCGCTCCGCGCGCGACGATCCTGGCCTCGCGTTCCAGCCGCTCAACATGGTCGTTCAGCGCGGCAAGCGCCTGCGCATCGATGACCGGGCCGATGTCGGTTTGCGGCAAAGCCGGGTCGCCGATGACCCGCGCCGCCAGCGCCCCGGCCAGCCCGGCGATGATGTCATCAGCGCTGCCCTCCGGCAGGAATAGCATGCGCAGCGCCGAGCAGCGTTGTCCCGCCGAACCGAAGGCGGAGAGCATGACATCGTCGATGACTTGTTCGCGCAGTGCCGAGGTATCGACGAACATCGCGTTGAGCCCGCCGGTCTCGGCAATCAACGGGATGATCGGCCCGTCGCGCGAGGCTATCGCGCGGTTAATCGCCCAGCCAGTGTCGGTGCCACCGGTGAAGGCGACCCCGGCGATTGCCGGATGGACCACCAGCGCCGCGCCAAGGCTGGCGCCATCCCCCGGCAGCAACGCCAGCAGATCGGGATCGAGGCCGGCGGCGTGGAACAGCCGCACCGCCTCGGCGGCGATCAGCGGCGTCTGCTCGGCCGGCTTGGCGATCACCGCATTGCCGGCGGCGAGCGCGGCGGCGATCTGCCCGGTGAAGATCGCTAGCGGGAAGTTCCACGGCGAAATACAGGCGAAGATGCCTCGCCCCGACAGCTGCCAGCGGTTGGTCTCGCCGACCGGGCCGGGCAAGTCTACCGGCGCGGCGAACTGCTGCTGGGCAAGCATGGCGTAGTAGCGGCAGAAGTCCACCGCCTCGCGCACTTCCGCGACCGCGTCGGGACAGGTCTTGCCGCCCTCGAGCGCGAGCAAGGCAATCAGCCGGTCGGCGTTTCCCGCCAGCGCATCGCCCATCTGGCGGAGCACGATTGCTCGCGCAGCCCCGCCGGCGTGGTCCCAGCCGGGCTGCGCGCGGGCGGCGCGGCTCGCGGCAAGCGCGATGTGTTCGGGCACCGCCTGCTCGACTTCGCCAATGTTCAGGCTGGTGTCGGCAGGGCTGACAACTGGCTGCGCGGGACTACCGAGCAGAGTGCCGCTGATGATCGGCCCACTGCGGGCGGGTGCGGCCAGATAGTCGGCCAAGGCGGAGGCACCCCGCTGCCGCACGGCAAGCTGGCTCCAGTCGCGCCCGGCCGAATTCTCCCGGTCGCGCCCATAGATGCCGCGCGGCAGCGCAATGCGCGGGTGACGGTCGGGCGCGGCCTGTACCTTGCTTACCGGATCGGCGACAAGCTCCGCCGCGGGCACGCTCTCGTCGAGCAGCGCGTGGACGAACGAGCTGTTCGCGCCATTTTCCAGCAGCCGGCGCACCAGATAGGGCAGCAGCTCCTGGTGGCTGCCAACCGGGGCATAGGCCCTGATCCGCAGCTTGCCGTAGAGGCGCTCGGCGGCACTATACAGTGCCTCGCCCATGCCGTGCAGCCGTTGGTACTCGATCTGGGCACCGTGCTCCGCCGCCATATGGCGGACGGCGGCCAGGGTATGGGCGTTATGGGTGGCGAACTGCGGATAGAGGCGCGGGCTCGCCGCGATCAATGCGCGAGCACAGGCGAGATAGGACAGGTCCGTCGCCGGTTTGGTTGTGAATACCGGATAGTCCGGCATGCCGGAAACCTGCGCCGCCTTGATCTCGCTGTCCCAATAGGCGCCCTTGACCAGCCGGACCATGATCCGCCGGCCAGTCTGTTCCGCCAGGTCGGCCAGGGCACCGATCACCGCCAGCCCGCGTTTCTGGTATGCCTGGACCACCACGCCCAGCCCGCCCCAGTCACCCAGTCCGGGTTCGCGCGCGAGCCGGTCGATGAGTTTCAAGGAAAGCGTCAGCCTGTCGGCCTCCTCCGCGTCGATTGCCAGATTGAGGTCATGCCGGGCGGCCGCTAGCGCCAGCGTCCTGAGGCGCGGGTAAAGCTCCTCCCAGACCCGCGCCTCCTGCACCGCCTCATAGCGCGAGCACAGCGCCGACAGCTTGACCGAGATGCCGTGCCCCGCCTCCGGACCCGCCCCGCCAGCCGCCATGCCGACCGCCTCGATCGCTTCGGCATAATGCCCGGCATAGCGCGCCGCATCTTCAGCCGTCCGCGCGCCCTCGCCGAGCATGTCGAACGAGCAAATCATGCCCTCGCGCCGCGCCCGGGCCAGCGCATCGCCGATGGTGCGGCCCAGCACGAATTGTTCGCCCATGATCCGCATCGCCGCCGCCACCGCCTGCCGGATCACCGGCTCGCCGGCGCGGCTGGCTAGGCGCTTGAGGAAGCCGGGAAAGTCGGCGCGTGCCTCGGCATCGACATCGACCAGCCTGCCGGTCAGCATCAACCCCCAGGTCGAGGCGTTGACGAACAGGCTGTCGGATTTGCCCAGATGGCTGGCCCAGTCGGCCATGCCGATCTTCTCGGCAATCAGCAGGTCGCGGGTTTCCGCATCGGGCGTGCGCAGGAACGCCTCGGCGAGACACATCAGCGCGAGGCCTTCGCGGGTGCCCAGCGAGAATTCTTGCAGGAAGCTTTCCACCACGCCCTGCCGCCTTGCCGAGCTGCGCGCCTGTTCGACCAACACCGCCGCTTCCCGCACGATGGCGGTGCGCGCGGCTGGATCGAGCGGTGTTCTTTCGAGAAGCTGACCGATCATAGACTGCTCGTCAGCGAATTTCAGCGAATCAAGCTGATCCCAAGCATACGGCTGCTGCATCGGCTGATCTCGCCCGCAAGAGGCCGATTGCCGGGCATGACAACCGGGAACAGGCTCAAAGTCGGGATCGAACGCGCCGGCTGCAAGGCCCCAGCAGCGTCAGCGATCTTGGCAAAGGCCCTCGCCGACACCAGATAGTCAGGCGAGACCCTATCCCTGCGGTTTCCATCCTTTTTGACGGTGGAGTCATGGACGACAATCCGCTCGGCCTCGACGGCTTCGAATTTGTCGAGTTTACCAGCCCCGACCCGCAAGCGCTCGCCGCGCAGTGGGAAGCCATGGGCTTCACCCACTTCGGCACTCATCGTTCCAAGGATGTCCGGCGGTATGCGCAAGGTGACATCAA
>JANONQ010000020.1:0-4449 GCA_031420935.1 Novosphingobium sp.
GTGACCGTAGGCTCCCATTACGAGCAGGTCGAGGTCGCGCGCGGTTGCGTACTCCTCGATAGCGCGCCCAATCGGGCGGCCGGCGGCGGCCTCCTCCTCCAGAATGACTTCGATGCCGTGGCGAGCGAGATACTTCGCTAAATCAGCGCCAGAGTGTCTTGTATCGATGATCTTTTCCTGTGTGATCGTAACCACCCGTATGGTTTTGGCGCGCTGCAGGATCGGGAGGGCATCTGCCACCGCCCGTGCCGCCGGCCGGCTGAAATCCCAAGCTACTCCGACGTTATCGAGGGAAAAGGAATTGCTCCTTTTCGACGCTTCCGGAAAGACAATCGTCGGTCGTCCGGAGCCGAATATCACAGACTCGGCGACATATTGCTGAAGGGCCTGCTCGCCGATCGGGATCATCGTGACATCGTGCATCCTCGCATGTTCAGTCACGATGGCCGCGAGCTGCGAAGTCGGGCACGATCCGACGATCTGATCGTGTGCAACGCCGCGCTGCGTCGCGAAGCTTTCCACCGCTTTAATCAGATTTTGGACATTCGCCACACTCTTTTGCCGCTCGGACGCGATAATGCTCTTGATATCGAGCAGCGCATTCGCAAGCACATTGCTGGCACTCGGAATCTCAATCTTGAACGTTAGCGCCGAAATCTGCGCACCCAACGCCTCGGCAAAGCCGACCGCTTGCTCGATGGCAGCAACCGGGGTTGGGTCGGGATAGCTGCTAAGCTGCAGCAGAATATCCTTGAAAGCCATTTTCTTATCTCCGCAATTGTTCTGCTGCTTGACGGCGCCTATACCAAATCTCGAAACCTATAAAGCCCCTCCCCACCGGGGAGGGGGGTGAGTTGCAGTCAACGAGACTTGGTATCAGCCGGGCATTGGTGCTTCCGGGATAGCAGCAAACTCGGCGGTTGTTACTCCTGCGCTGGGGAGATCGGCCATGATGATGAGGGATGCGATCGAGGTCGCCGTTTTAAGCGTTGCGGTCCCGATTCCAAGGCCGCGGAAGACGAGATGCCACCGGCTTGGGGCAAGTGGCATCTCCCTTCAGTCAAACAGCTCCGACAGAAACGATTTCTTGCGCTTGCCGTGACGATAGCGGTCGTCGTCGCGGTCATATCCGCCCGGCCTGTAGCCCTGGCTTGGCGGTTCGGGCTCTCGCCGGGCCGGGGCCGCATCCTGGATGCCGCGTTCGAGGATCTTGTCCAGCTCTCCGCGATCCAGCCACACGCCGCGGCAAGTCGGGCAAAAGTCGATTTCGACGCCCTGGCGGTCGGACAAAGTCAGCCCGGTCTTGCAGATCGGGCAGGGCATAGTGGCGACGGCTTCCGCGCTTCGCATGGCTCAAGCCCTCCCAATCTGGCGGACGAAGGTAAGCCGGTGAAGGCGATCCTTGATGGCGAGCCTGAGCTTTTTCAGCCGCAATAGCCGCAACGAATCCGGGAAGCGCTGCTTGTGTTCGCGGCGCACCTCGGCGTCCAGCCTGCTGTGGACCAGGAGCAGTCGGTAACTAAGCGCGTTCATAGGTTTCTCCAATCGATGGTTTGGATCGATCGGGCCAGCCACGATGCAGCGACAGGGGGTGTGAACTGCATCGCGCTGACCCGAGCGGCCCGACATCGTGGCTGTCAGGGAAAACAGCCGCCAGAGGGGCCCGGTCCGCGCGATCCGATCTAGGCCTTCCCGCGATCGGCAGCCAATCCGAGTTCGCGCGCGCAGCAATAGCCACAGACTATAGCCGGCTCTGCGACGGGCAAGAACTTCACCCGATTAGAGCGCGGGCCTCATGCTGGATCCGTTCAGCAATCATCCGATAGGCATGCCCATAAGCAGCCCCGGATCGCCACGCCGCGGCGATGCTGCGCGTGAACTTCCAGCCCCGCGGCTCGAGTACATTGATGCCCGTTCGGCCGCCGACATCCGATCGGATGTAAAGCTCCGGGAGGACTGCAAGCCCCAACCCCGAGCTGGCCATCTGATGGACGCTGTCGAGGCTTGTGCCTTCATAGTCACGCAGCAGCTCCATGCCGAGTTCGGCGCAGATTTCGGCGACTTGGCGATGCAGATGGTGGGGCCGGCCGAGGCTGAGAACCTGCGCGCCTTTCAGATCCTCGGTGCAAAGTTCGGGGCGCATCGCAAGGGCATGATCGGGAGCTGAGACGAGGAACAATCGCTCGCGAAACAACGGCAGGACTTCAAGGTCGCCGCCCGCGATCGGCAGCGGTCCGAGCAGCATGTCGAGCGCGCCTCGAGCAAGCGCGAGCGCTTGCTCTTCGGGGATCCCCTCCCTGATATGAAGCCGGAGATCGGGTTGCTCGCGGTGAAGCGCGGCGACGATGGGGGGCATCAAATAGGGCCCCAGGGTGGGCGTCACTCCAAACCGGAGGGTGCCCACGAGCTGTTCGCCGGCCCGCCGCGCCAGATCGCGAATGTCCTGCGCCTCAATCAGCAAACGCCGGGCCCGCGCGGTGATCTCGCGTCCGATCGGGGTCAACTGCGCCCCTGAGGCCCTTCGTTCGATCAGGGCAATTCCAAGCCGATCCTCCAGCGCGCGCAGTTGCTGGCTGAGGGTCGGTTGCGAGACGTGGCAGGCATCGGCGGCGCGACCGAAATTCTGCAGGTCAGCCACGGCAACGAGATATTCCAGCTGGCGCAGCGTTGGCATTGGCAAACCTCCATAAGACGATGGCCAATACCTATCACGTCAAGCGTATCCTTTCGCATGGACTTAATCTCGAGCCTGATGCAACGTTGCGCTATCAGCACCGAGGCCGCACTACGCTGGTTGCGGGCGAAGCGCAGATTGAAAGCAGTCCGAAGCCGCCCGATATTCCATCGCTGATGGGCAGTTGTTATTCGGAAAACGGAGAATGAAAGTGGCAAACGGATTTGATCCACGGATAACAACAGTGGCGGAAACGACCCGGATCGGCCGTGGAGATGCGACGATCGATGTGGGCCTACGGTCCTATATGCTGTCCGTATACAACTACATGGCCTCCGGGGTACTGCTGACGGGCATCGTGGCGCTGTTGTTCGCCAACAGCGGCTACGCGGCTGCCGTGCTCAGCGGGCCGGGGATCCTCAAGTACGTCATCATGTTCGCGCCGCTGGCGTTCGTCCTGGTGCTCAGCTTCGGCATCACTCGTCTTTCGACCGGGACGGCCCAATTGCTATTCTGGGCGTTCGCGACGGTGATGGGTCTGTCGATGGCGTCGATCTTCCTGGTGTTCACGGGAACCTCGATCGCGACCACCTTCTTCGCGACCGCAGCGGCATTCGCGGGTCTCAGCCTTTACGGCTATACGACCAAGCGTGACCTGTCGGCCTTAGGCACCTTCCTGATCATGGGCGTGGTCGGTTTGCTGGTGGCGATGATCATCAACCTGTTTCTCCAGTCGGGGACCATGAGCCTGGTGATTAGCTTCATCGGCGTGCTGCTGTTCGCAGGCCTTACCGCTTACGACACGCAGCGGATCAAGAGCCTGTACGCGCAGGTGGCGGGGACCGACATGATGGGCAAGACCGTGATCATGGGCGCGCTGTCGCTGTATCTCGACTTCGTCAACATGTTCACCTTCCTCCTTCAGTTCATGGGCCAGCGACGTTAAAATCAGCACCGCGATGCACACGATCCCAAGTGGGTAATCGTCTACGGACAGACGCCTGTTTGGAAGGAGCCGCGCGCCTTGAAAACCTATGCGTCGAGGCGACCGTCGCCCAACCGAGCCGACCCGTTTGTCCGGGATGGTTGCCTAGCAGTTCGCGGAAGTTAGGCCATCAAACTAAAAAACGGCCTCCATAGCTCGAGCTCGAGAAGGGAATAGCCGCGTGGACCTATCGAATTTCCCTCTTGAGACGCTTCTGCCCTTCGTCGCCGTCGGCTTCGCGGCGCAACTGGTCGATGGCGCCCTCGGGATGGCGTTCGGCGTCATCATGAGTACGCTTCTGGTGACCTTGTTTGGCATGCCGCCGGCGCTCGCATCGGCGAGCGTCCACCTCATCGAAACGTTCACGACGGCGGCATCGGGAACCAGCCACGTCCTGCACCGCAACATCGACTGGAAGCTGTTCAGGCGCCTCGTCATACCGGGGATGATCGGCGGCGCGACGGGTGACGATCGGCACCGTCAATACCGCCGAGTTCTTCTTGACGACGACCATCTCCGCGACCTTCATCCTGACGATCGGCTTCTCCGCTTTTACCTTGGCGACTGCAGGGCTGCTCCTTGGCGGATTGTTGGCCGCACCGCTCGGCGCGATCGTCGCCAAGCGCGTGGCGTCGCGACCGTTGATGGCGCTCGTCGGCGTATTGCTGACCGCGACCAGCCTATTCACCATCGTTAGGGAGCTCGGTTGATGGGGAACGCGCAAAGCCGCCAGGAGCAGCAATCGTGATCCTGATCGTCGGTGCGTAAGGGGTGTTTTCAGGCCACGGCG
>JANONQ010000021.1:0-5301 GCA_031420935.1 Novosphingobium sp.
GCCCGGGCAGCGCTGGCCGGCGAAGTCGAGCCCAGCGTCGGCACCGCGACCCATTATCACGCCGATTACGTCCTGCCGAAATGGGCATTCAACCTCGGTAAGATCGAACAGCTTGGCCGGCATATCTTCTACCGCTTCACCGGCGGCTGGGGCCGGTCGAGCGCATTCACCGGGCGCTACAGCGGTGCCGAACACATCCCCCAGCTCGACTTCGCGGCCTTGCAGCTGCGCGCGTCGGCCAGCGTTGCCAGCGCCGAGACGCAGGTATTGGTTCCGGGCCTGACCGTGGCGCATGAAGAGAGCGACCGCCACACGCCCAGCGATGTCGCCGGCCGTATCGACGTCACCAAGCCGTGGCGGCTGGCGATCCCCGATCCCGTCGCCGCCAGTTCTCGCTACCGCGAGGCGCTTGGCGAACCCACGCACCCGGCCAGCCATTCCGCCGATATCGCCGCCGCCGATCCGGTGCCCATCGCCGGTGACAGCCAGTCGGCGGCGCTAAGATGAAGCTTGGCGATCGTTTGGGCATTGCCGATTGGGACGCCAGCCGCCGGCTGATCGTGCTCTGCGCGGCGGCCATATTTCTGGCAATTCTGTGGGGCGCTATCGCCCCGCTCGACGAAGTGACCCGCGGTCTCGGCAAGGTGGTGCCATCCAGCAAGGTCCAGCTGGTCCAGGCGGCAAACCCGGCGACGGTGACGGCCATACTGGTGCGCCCCGGGCAGCTGGTGAAGCAGGGGCAACTGCTCGTTCGGCTGGACGATTCGCAGTCCTCCTCCGCGCTCGGTCAGCTCGAAGTGGAAAACCAGCGGCTGACCGCGCGGGCGTCGCGGCTTGCCAACGAAGGCAGCGGCGGCAGCGGCAGTTGCGGCCCTGGCACTGCCTGTGCCGACGAGACCCAGCTCGCCGCGATGCGTCAGGCGACCGCGCGCAGCCGCGAAGCCGGGCTCGCGGCTGCGATCGAGCAGCGTCGGCGCGATCTGCAGGAAGGCCAGGCGACAGTCGGCGCGCTGGAGAACAGTTCGCGGCTGGCGCAGCAGCAGGTTGATATGCTGATGCCGCTGGCGGCAAAGGGCATTGTCCCGCAAACCGAATTGCTCACCGCCCGGCGCGAACTGGTGGATGTTCAGGGGCGGCTGTCGGCAGCGCGCCAGGGCATCGGCCGGGCAGCGGCGGCGATCAGCGAGGCGCAAGCCCAGTTTAGCCAGGCGCGGTTCGATTTCCGCCAGCAGGCGCTGAACGAACGCAGCGAGGTGGCGACCAAGCTGGCAGTCAACCAGGAAACCATCAAGGGTGCCTCGGCCCGGCTCGATCGCAATGAACTGCGGGCGCCGGTTACCGGGCTGGTCAATGATATCGTGGTGACCACCGTGGGCGGCTTCGTCAATGCCGGCGAAAAGATCATGCAGGTCGTGCCGATCGGCGACAAGCTGCTGGTCGAAGCCCGCGTGGCGCCGAAGGACATCGCCTTCATCAAGGTCGGCGACCGGGCCAACGTCAAGATCACCGCCTATGATTTCTCGATTTATGGCGGCCTCTCCGGCCGCGTGCGCAACATCAGCGCCGACAGCATTTACGACGAGGTCGAACGGCAGGCTTATTACAACGTGATGGTCGAGACCGACCGGGCGTTTCTGTTCAAGAACGGCCACCGGCTGCCGATCATGCCCGGCATGATCTGCGATGTGGAGATCATTACGGGCAGCAAAAGCGTGCTCGCCTATCTGATGAAGCCGGTGCTGCGCGCCTTCGATGAGGCGCTGACCGAGCGGTAAATCTCAGTACCCGTGCAGCCACTTCCCCGCCGAACTGTATGACAGGATCGGCCGGTAATCGTAGCTTTCGCGCCCGTCGAGCAGCTGGTTGGTCGAATTGTCGAGCAGCCAGTGCTTGCCGTCCTGTTTGACCACCAGCACCGCGTGATCGGCCTGGCGAGTGAGATCGCGGGCAATGGTCAGATAGATATCGCCGCGCGGGACGCCCAAGGCGACGAGCAGTTGCAGCTTGGCGATGGCGATATCCTCGCAGTCGCCTGCGCCGCGGCGCAGGGTGGACTGCGCGTCCGCCCAGTAATCGGTCTTTCCGTAGAGCGCCTGGTCATCGACGTAGCGGATATGCGCGTTGGCCCAGGCGTTGACCGCCGCGAGATTGGCGGTGCTGGCGCCCGGCGTTATGCTGCGCGCCAGAGCGGCGGTGAGGGCGATCGGCAGACTGCCCCGGCTGACACGTCGCCACTGCGCATCGAAGGCAGTCCTGCTCACGGGCAGGCGCTTGCTGGCGAGAAAATCCTCGCTGGGCAGCGGCATCTGCCGCAGTCCGGGCCTGAACGCGAAGCTGCCGCTGTAGGGCAGGACGAGTTTCTGGCAACTCGTGCCGCCCGCGCCCGGTGTCATCGCGGCACCCGCCAACGTGCTGTCTGCGGCCAGCATCGAGCTAGCAGCGGATGAAGATTGCTGCTGCGCAATCAGTTCGAGCCGGCTGAGCCTGCCGCCCAGGATCGCTTGCGCCTTGCTGGCGCCGTGCAGACTGGCCATCCCGCCATTAGCCGTGCCAAGCGCGGGTTGGAGCGGAGCGGCGCATTCGCCCGCCAGGCCGATGCCGGCCAGCATCACCGTGCTGGGCATCAGCGCGAGGCCGGCGGCGGCGGACGCGGCACTGCTCAGGCCCAGCTGGGCACAGGCCATGCTGGCCAAGGTGAAAAGAAGACGCCGTGTTTCCATGGCGCCCAGTTTCGCGGGCTTTGTGTAAAGTCAGGTGCAGAAGAATGGTTAAGCAATCTGCATTAGTTGGAAAGTGTTTCCGGGTGCGTTGTGGCTAGACTGGTGCGCGCACTGGCGGCATATCCGGGGCCTGCGGTCCCTGATCCTGCAACGTGTCGAGATGCATCCAGCGCTTCACCACAGGCGAGACCAGCAGCACCGCGAAGCCGATGCCAATCGCCACCCAGCCAATCTGGCCGTAGATCGACAAAGTCAGCTCCTTCGACATTTCGCCGCTCTCCCCGCCAGTCGCCTGGCCGATCAGGCCGGCGACGAAATTGCCGACCGCGCTCATGTAGAACCACGCGCCCATCACGAAGCTGGCAAGGTGCAGCGGCGACAGGCGGGCCATGGCGGAAAGCCCGACCGGCGAGAGGCACAACTCGCCGGTGGTGTGCAGGAGGTATATGAGGAAAATGAAGATGACCGGCGTCAAAGCGGCGGGACCGACCGACGCCGCCCCCCAGACGAACACCAGAAAGCCCAGCCCGACCTGCAACAAAGCGAGCCCGAATTTGGCCGGCGCCGAAGGTTCCAGCCCGCGCGCGCCGAGCCATTGCCAGGTGCCGGCGAACAGCGGCGCCAGCAGCACGATGTAGATCGGGTTGATCGACTGGAACAGCGAGGTCGGCACGCCCTGGCGGTCGGCATAGCGGTCGGTATAGAGATTGAGGCTGCCGCCGGCCTGTTCGAACAACCCCCAGAACAAGGGGTTTAGCGCGATCAGGAACAGGATCGCGAACATTCGCTCGCGCGGCTCTTTGGGCAGCTTGATCGCCTCATATAGCGTGTAGCCGAGCAGGGCGATGCCGCTCACGATCAACAGGCTCTGGATGACGTCCTGGTACTGGATCAGCATCCATATCACCGCAACCGCTCCAATGCCGACCCCGTAGAGCGTGAATTCCCGCTGCCGGGGGAGCACCGCCGGCGGCTCGCCCCTGCCCCGCAGCGCCGGCCGGCCGATGACAAAAATTATCAGGCCCAGCACCATGCCGATGCCGGCCAGGCCAAAGCCCCACGCCCAGCCTATTGTCTCGCCAAGATAGCCGACCAGGATGGTGCCCAGCGCTGCGCCGACGTTCACGCCCATGTAAAAGATGGTATAGGCGGCGTCCCGGCGCACGTCGGTCAGGCGGTAGAGCTGGCCAACGATCACCGAGATATTGGCCTTGAGGAAGCCGGAGCCGACAATGATGAAAGCCAGTGCCAGCCAGAACACGTTGATCGTCGGATCGTCCGGGCCGCCGCCGCCCTCGACCGCCATCAAAGCGTGGCCGAACGCCAGCAACACGCCGCCGAACAGCACCGCCTTGCGCTGCCCCAACCAGCGGTCGGCGATCAATCCGCCGAGCACCGGGGTGATATAGACCAGGCTGCCGTAAGCACCGTAGATCAGGTTTGCCTGGCCGTCACCGAACAGCCAGTGCTTGGTGAGGTAAAGAACCAGCAGCGCGCGCATGCCGTAATATGAAAAGCGCTCCCACATCTCGGCATAGAACAGCACGAACAACCCGCGCGGATGGCCCAGGACGTCCTCGCTCTTGCGCGCGGCGAGGAGCCCGCCGGTGCCAAGTAGAGCGAACAGGGCAATAGCCGCAATCGCGGCGATCCAGTCCCCCTCGTTCCAGCTCGCCATGTCTTTCATACGCGCGATCTCCGATGGTGCGAGCTATTGCGAGCGATACAGGAGGCAGCAAGACTATCGTGAAAATTACTATGTTCAATGGCGGATTCCACAGATGAATGTTCTGCATATTGGGCCGGGCCGCTGCTGCTGACCCGGCGTCCTGTTTCCATTTGGTACTGTTCGCCGCAAAGCAAGCGAACCAATGTATTAGGCGTTGCGAAGGCACAACAATTCTGCCAGTTTCTCGCGCAGGTGGGGAGTCGCCGGTGCAGGGGGCACCTCGTTGGCTTGCCCCCAGGGTAGGGAGAAGCTGGCATGATCCGGTCAGAGCTGTTGCAGCTGTTGGGGAAGGAAAATCCAGATTTGCGCGCCGAGGATATCGAGCGCGCGGTCGGTACATTCTTCGACGAGATCGCCGCGCGGCTGGCGCATGGCGGCAGGGTCGAATTGCGCGGCTTTGGCGCATTTTCCACCCGTGAGCGCGATGCCCGCAGGGGGCGCAATCCGCGCACCGGCGAAGCAGTCGATGTGCCCGGCAAGCGCGTGCCCTTCTTCAAGCCCGGCAAGGAAATACGGGTTCGCCTCAACGGAACCTGAGCCTCGCTTCGCGAACTGCCGCGATAGGCGCGGGACCGCTCACCCCAAATGCAGGCCTGGGCTGGCGGTACCGCCTCGGCGATGCCACTGGCGGGGCCTGAAAACGTACCGCGGACGTGGCCGGACGGTAGGCCCAGCGGACTTAAAAGTTGGCTTCATCTATCACACCGGTTAGGGGCGTGATTGGCATTGCGGGCGTGGCGGAATCGGTAGACGCAACGGACTTAAGCCAGATTGAGTGCTCGCGGGGAAACCCGCGATGCAGAACTGCTCAAATTCGGGGAACCCTGTCAGATGGCGATCCCGAGCCAAGCC
>JANONQ010000022.1:0-4562 GCA_031420935.1 Novosphingobium sp.
GCCAATGCCGCCGGGCTTGAGGCCGGCGCGCGGCCTGGCATGATGCTCGCCGATGCCCGCGCGCTGTGCCCCGGGCTGGCGGTAGCGCCGTTCGATCCGGCGGGCGACCTCGCCTTTCTCGAACGCCTGGCGGTGTGGGCACAGCGCTGGGGCCCGTGGAGCGCGCTCGATCCGCCCGACGGGCTGATCGTCGATATCACCGGTGCGGCGCATCTGTTCGGCGGCGAGGCCGCGCTGCTCGCCGAGGCGCGGGCGCGGCTGAGCGTGCGCGGGCTGGCGGCGCGGCTCGCCATCGCGCCAACCGCCGGTGCGGCTTGGGGCTTGGCGCATTGCGGGCCAGCAGGCGCGATTCTGGGGGCAGAGGACGATGCCGCCGCCTGCCTCGCCGCGCTTCCCGTCGCCGCGCTGCGGCTCGACGACGATATCCTGCTGCTGCTCCGCCGGCTCGGGCTCAAGCGGATCGGCGATCTCGGCGGCATCGCCCGCGAGGCGCTGGCCCGCCGCTTCCGCACCAGCCGCGCGCCCGCCGCCAATCCGCTGATCCGCCTCGACCAGCTGCTCGGGTTGGTGCCGGAACCGCTGTTGCCGGTGCTGGGCGTCGAAGCGCCTCTGGTCCAGCGCCGGCTGATGGAGCCGATCCGCCACCGCGCGCTGCTCGACCGGGTGCTGGCCGATATCGCCGGCGATATGGCGCGGCTGCTCGAAGGCCAGGCGCTGGGCGCGCGGCGGCTGGAACTGGGTCTGTGGAAACTCGATGGCGAGGTGCTGGCGCGCCGCCTCGAACTTGCCGCCGCCAGCCGCGATCCCGCGCATATCGCTGGTCTGTTTTCCCGCAAGCTCGACGATATCGACGCCGGCTTCGGCATCGAACTGGTCCGCCTGCGCAGTCCGTGGACCGAGCCTCTGCCGCTCGCGCAAGGCGATTTCGAGGCCGCCGCCGAAGTGCATGGCACCAGCCTTGCCGCCTGTATCGACCGGCTGACGGTTCGCCTTGGCGAGGCTGCGGTGCGCCGCCCGGTTCCCCACGCCAGCCACATCCCCGAGCGCGCCCAGCGCTGGCAGCCGCCGCTGGTGCCGGAAACCAGCTCGCAAGGTGAATTAGCCTTCCATGCGAGGCCTATGAAATTGCTGGACCGGGCAGAGGTTATCGCCGTGCTCTACGCCAGCCCCGATGGCCTGCCGCGCCGGTTTCGCTGGCGCGGGCAGGTGCATGAAATTGCCCGCGCCGAAGGGCCCGAACGGATCGCCCCGGAATGGTGGCGCGAACGTTCCACCGTGCGGCTGCGCGATTATTACCGGATCGAGGACGGGGAAGGGCGGCGCTACTGGATCTACCGCGCAGGACTGGCTGGCGACGGCCGCGGCGGGGCGCCCGAGTGGTTCCTGCAGGGGCTTTACGGATGATCGCGCGGCAAACGGAGAGGCGAAAAGCATCGCTCTTCGCCTCTCCTGCCGTTCCCCAGGGGGGCGGGGAACGAATCAAACTATAGGAGCGGGTTCGACGCCATCGCCTGCGCCGTCACCTCGTCGAGTATCTCTTGGTTATTATCCTCCGGATCAACGCCCCGCAGGAAGTTCAGCAGGTCGCGCTTCAACCTTTCGGTCTGGGTGGCGAACAACCCGTGCGGCTCGCCGCCATATTCGATCAGCGTCGCATGCGGCACCTTGCGGGCGACTTCGCGCGCGGTCGGATTGATCGGAACGGTCTTGTCGGAAGTGCCGTGGATTATCAAAGTAGGCATAGTGAAGCTGGCAAGATCGGGGCGGAAATCGGTGGTGGCGAATGCCTTTGCCGCCGCCAGCGTCGGCCTCAGGCCGGCCTGCATCGCCGTGTTCCACGAGACATGCAGCGTTTCATCACTGACCGGACTGGCCAGCCAGCCGACGCCGTAGAAATCCTTGAAGAAGCTGGTGAAGAAATGCGCCCGGTCCTCCAGCATGCCTTGGGTCATTGCATCGAACGTCGCCTGCGGGACGCCGTCGGGATTGTTTTCGGTCTGGAGCATGTAAGGCACCACCGAAGATATCAGCGCCACCTGGCTGACGCCCTTGCCGCCGTGGCGCGAGAGATAGCGGGCGATTTCCCCGCCGCCCATCGAGAACCCGACCAGCGCCGCATCCTGTCCGCCGGCGCATTGTTCCATCACCGCGGCAAGATCGTCGGCGAAGGTGTCGTAATCATAGCCGCCGGAGGGCTGGTCCGACCGGCCGAAGCCGCGCCGATCATAGGCGATCGCCTTGAAGCCGGCCTCGGCCAGCGCGTGGCTGACCGGATCCCAGCTGTCGCCGGATAGCGGCCAGCCGTGAATCAGCACCACCGGACGGCCTTCGCCCCACTGCTTGACATAAAGCCGGGTTCCATCGCGGGTCTCGATCATCGGCATGGTGCAACTCCTTGCAATCTATCGCTGGAGAATGGTGGGGGCGGCTAAAAGTTCCGGTTGGGCAGGCAGCCTTGGCCGGGCTGTTCCGCACGCGAGGCGAAAAGGGACTCGCCTTCCGTTTCTATAGAACATATGAGGAACATTTCCGCTGTTCCGGACCACTATGCCCGAAGCCCCGCTCACCCCCGAACGCCGCCGGATCGTCCCCGATCCCGCCGAAATTGCGCCTCCCGCCCGCGCGGCTTTTGTCGAGCTGGGGCTGGCGAGCTGTTTTTCCTTCCTGCGCGGGGCGTCCGATGCGGTTGATCTGGTGACCACGGCGCGGGCGCTGGGTTATGATGCGCTGGGGATTGCCGATGTGAACTCGATGGCCGGGGTGGTGCGGCTCCACGGCGAGGCGCAGGCGCTCAAGCTGCGCCCGGTAATCGGCTGCCGGATCGAGACGGTGGAGGGTCTGGTGTTCCTCGCCTATCCGGTGGACCGCGCGGGTTACGGCAGGCTCTGCCGGCTGATCTCGGCGGGGCGGATGGCGACGCTGGACGGCGAATGGCAGGACAAGGGGGTGTGCCAGATTTCGGTTCCCATGCTGGAAGAGCATGCCGAGGGGGTGCAACTGGTGCTGGTGCCGCCTGGGGATCTGGCAGCGGAGTTTACGATTGCGGTGGATAGCAACGTGATCCCCCTCCCGCTTGCGGGAGGGGCTAGGGGTGGGTCTGCTACCCTAAGCGATGCGCCCAGCCTTGAAGAACCCACCCCCAACCCCTCCCGCAAGCGGGAGGGGCTTAAGCTGACCGCCTCTTTCCCCGACATCCTCCCCCATCTCACCGCCCGGCTCCCCACCCTGCGCCACATTGCCGCCGCATATCTTTACACCGGCGACGACATCGCCCGGATCGAGGCGCTGGACGCGCTTGCCAGGGCCAGCGGCCTTGCCCTGCTGGCCACCAACGACGTGCTCTATCACGCCCCCCACCGCCGCCCCCTGCAGGACGTGATGACGGCGATCCGTCACAAGACCACCGTCGTCCGCGCCGGCCATCTGCTCCAGCCCAACGCCGAGCGGCACCTCAAATCGCCCGAACAGATGCAGCGCCTGTTCGAGCGCTGGCCCCACGCCATCGCCGCCGCGCGCGAAGTCGCCGACGCCTGCCGCTTCAGCCTGGATGAACTGCGCTATGAGTACCCGGAGGAAATCTGCCCGGCAGGCCTCGACCCCCAAGGCTGGCTCGAACGGCTGACCTGGCAAGGTGCGGATCAGCGCTATCCTTCAGACGTGCCCGAAAGCGTGCGCGAAACGATAATCCGCGAACTTGCCCTGATCGCCAAGCTCAACCTCGCGCGCTATTTCCTGACGATCAAGGACATCGTCGACTTCGCCCGGGGCCAGGACCCGCCGATCCTGTGCCAGGGGCGCGGCAGCGCGGCCAATTCGGCGGTGTGCTATTGCCTGGAGATCACCGCGGTCGATCCCGCCAAACATGCGCTGCTGTTCGACCGTTTCATTTCCGAGGAGCGCAAGGAGCCGCCCGATATCGACGTCGATTTCGAGCACGAACGCCGCGAGGAGGTGATCCAGTACATCTACCGCCGCTACGGCCGCCACCGCGCCGGCCTGTGCGCCACGGTGATCCACTATCGCCCGCGCATGGCGATCCGCGAGGTCGGCAAGGCGATGGGGCTGAGCGAGGACGTCACCGCCGCCCTGGCGCGCACCGTCTGGGGCAGCCACGGCCACGAGATCGGCGAGAAGAATGTCGCGGAGACCGGCATGGATTTGTCGGATCCCCATCTCAGGCGCGTACTCAACCTTACCGAGCAGATGATTGGCATGCCGCGCCATCTTTCGCAGCATGTCGGCGGTTTCATCCTGACGCAGGGCCCGCTGACCGAGACCGTGCCGATCGGCAACGGCGCCATGCCCGAGCGCAGCTTCATCGAGTGGGACAAGGACGATATCGACGCGCTGGGTATCCTCAAGGTCGACGTGCTGGCGCTGGGCATGCTCACCTGCATCCGCAAATGCCTCGACCTGCTCGGCGCGCATCACGGGCAGAACCTGACGCTGGCGAGCGTCCCGCGCGAGGATCCGGAAACCTATGCAATGCTGCGCAAGGGCGATTCGCTGGGCGTGTTCCAGGTCGAAAGCCGCGCCCAGATGAACATGCTGCCGCGCCTGCG
>JANONQ010000023.1:0-7164 GCA_031420935.1 Novosphingobium sp.
GCGCACGTCGGCCTGGGCCGAGAAGCCGTACGTTATCACCCGGCGGTCGCGCACCCGGGGGATCACCGCCTGCACTTCGGGATGATCGATGCACAGCACTGCCGCGCCGTAGAACGGCACGTTCTCGATGAATTCGACGAATGCCTCCTTCACCGCATCGAAGCTGCCGTAATGGTCGAGGTGTTCGGGATCGATGTTGGTGACAACGGCGATGGTGCCGTCGAGCCGCAGGAAGCTGCCGTCGCTCTCGTCGGCCTCGACCACCATCCATTCGCTGGCGCCGAGCCTTGCGTTGGAGCCGTAGCTGTTGATGATACCGCCGTTGATCACCGTCGGATCGATCCCGCCGGCATCGAGCAGCGCCGCGATCATTGAGGTGGTGGTGGTCTTGCCGTGGGTGCCAGCGACCGCGACGGTGCGTTTGAGCCGCATCAATTCGGCCAGCATCTCGGCGCGGCGAACCACGGGAATGCGCCCTTCCAGCGCGGCGGCGACTTCCGGATTGTCGCGCTTCACCGCCGTGGAGGTGACCACTACCGCCGCATCGCCCAGATTGCCGGCGGCATGTCCGATCATCACCGGAATGCCGCGTTTGCGCAGGCCCTCGACGACATAGCCCTCGGCAATGTCCGAGCCCTGCACACTGTAGCCGAGATTGTGCATCACCTCGGCGATGCCCGACATGCCAATGCCGCCGATGCCGACGAAATGGATCGTGCCGATGTCGGTGGCGACACCGATCATGCCGGACTGCCCGCAGCCACCGCCTGCTGCGCCGAAACCGTAGCCTGACCGGCAACCCGGATCACGTCCATCAGCGGGGCCGCGCCGAAGCTTTCGACCAGATCGGCAAGATCGCGCGCGGCATTGGGGTAGCCGCAGTTCCACGCGGCATGCGCGGCATTGGCCAAAGTTTCCGGATGCTGCGCCATCGCCTGGATCTGCTTGGCCAGCTCGACCGAGGTGAATTTGGTTTGCCGGATCGATCTCGCCCCGCCCGATGCGACCATTTCGCGGGCGTTGGCGGTCTGGTGATCGTCGGTTGCGATCGGCAGCGGCACCAGAATCGCCGGGCGGCCGACTGCGGTGAGCTCGGCGATGGTCGAGGCTCCGGCGCGGCCGATGAACAGATGCGCATCGGCGAGACGTTCGGCCATGTTCTCGAAATAGGTGCCGAGTTCGGCGGGTATATCGTGTCCGGCATAGCGGGCGCGCACCGCGTCGATATCCTCGGGCCGGCATTGCTGGGTCACCTGCAGCCGCAGCCGCAGCGCCGTCTGCAGCATGGCGAGTCCGTCCGGCACCACCTCCGACAGCACCCGCGCGCCCTGGCTGCCGCCGGTGACGAGGATGCGCAGCAGGCCTTCTTCGGTGAACGGCGGATAGGGCTGATCGCGCAGGGTGAGCAATTCGCCGCGCACCGGATTGCCGACCAGATGCACCTTGCCGCGATGTTTCGGCGAGAGGCGCTGAACCTGGCGGTAGGCCGTGGCGATGGCGTTGACCCGTTTCGCCAGGAACCGGTTGACCCGGCCCAGCACCGCGTTCTGCTCATGGATGATCGTCGGGATCTTGGCGGAATGGGCGGCAAGCACCGCCGGCAGAGCGGGATAGCCGCCAAAGCCGACGACGGCCGAGGGCTCGAAATTGTCGAACAGCCGCCGCGCCATGCGCCGGCCCTCGCGGATCGCCAAGAGTCCGCGCAGCCACCGCAGCGGGTTCAGCCCTTCGACCCGCCCGGCAGGAAGGATGTGGACGGGGAGCGAGGCGGGCTTGCCGGGGATCGCCGCACCGCGCTCGTCGGTAATCAGAGCGACATGGTGCCCGCGCCGCTCCAACTCGCTCGCAAGCGCAAAGGCGGGAATCAGATGCCCGCCGGTGCCGCCCGCCGCGAGCACATAATGGCGCACGACGCCGTTCATTTGCGAACTCCGTTGTCGCGAAGCGATGGGCCGATGTCCCGCAACGAGGGACGCTCGCGCTCGAGGAAGGGGTTGCGGCGGGTGATCGCCAGCAGGAACCCGCCGCCGAGGCACAGCGCGACGGTCGAGGAACCGCCATACGAGATCAGCGGCAGGGTCATGCCTTTGGAAGGAAACAGCTGCAGATTGACCAGGATATTGATGAACGCCTGGCCGCCAAGCTGGGCAGTCAACCCCGTCGCGGCAAGCACAGTGAACAAATCTTCCTCCTCCACCAGCCGCAGCAGCACCCGGACGACGATCGCGAAATAGAGGATCACGATCATCCCGCAAGCGAGCAGGCCGAATTCCTCGCCGATGACCGAGAAGATATAGTCGGTATGCGCCTCCGGCAGTGACAATTTTCGGGTGCCAAGCCACAATCCGCTCCCCGTCCAGCCGCCGGCCAGCAGCGTGCGCTGGGCCAGGTCGACCTGGTCAAAGGCGGTGCCGCCGCCGAGGAACGCATCGATGCGTTGTCGGGCGTTATCGTAGAACATGTAGGCGGCCACCGCCACCCCGACGCCGCCGGCGCAGGCCAGCATGATCCGGCGCACGTCGAGCCCGGTGAGCAGCATCAGCGCGAACCAGACACCGCCGAACAGGATGGCGGAACCGAAGTCCGGCTGTACCATCAGCAGCACGCCGACCAGAGCCATCAGTCCGAGGCTGATCTGCAACACGGGCAAATTCGGATCGCGCACCCGCCATGACAGGATCCAGGCCAGTCCGATGGCAAAGGCGGGTTTTAGGAATTCGGAGGGTTGCAGCGAAAATCCGAGATTGAGCCAGCGCCGCGCGCCGTTCACTTCGCTGCCGACGAACGGCACCAGCATCAGCGCGACCAGCATGGCGAATCCGAGGACAATCCCGGCGCGCCGGGCGGCATCCTTAGGCAGGAGCGAAGCGCCGATCAAAGCGGCCAGTCCCAGGATCTGCCAGCGCAGATGCAGCACGAAGAAGTGCAGATCATCGAGCTTGACGGCAGCGGTCGAAAGCCGCCGAGCGCTTGCCGGCGAGGCGGCCGCGACCGCGACCGTGCCGATGGCCATCAGCATCAGCACCAGGCCGAGCAGCACCCGATCAATCTCGCGCCACCAGATGGTCAGCTCGCTGCGGCGGCTGCGGCGGTAGCGCGTTGCGGCGCCGGATCGCATGCCGCCGGAGCCGGGGACGATGGGCGGATTGCTGGCCATCAGGCAGAGCCTCCCGAGACGGCGGGCGCAGGCTCGATCAGCGCTTCGACAATCTGCCGGAAAGCATCGCCGCGCGCTTCGTAATCGCGGAACTGATCGAAGCTGGCGCAGGCTGGCGAAAGCAAAACGATATCGCCAGGCCGCGCTGCGGCAATCGCCTCGCGCACCGCCTCGATCAGCATTTCACTGCGGGTGACCGGCATATGCGGCGCGAGCAGTTCGGCGAACGTTGGCCCGGCATCGCCAATAATGTAGGCGGCGGCGACATGGCCGAACCACGGGATGCATTCGTCGAGATCGTCACCCTTGGGCAGGCCGCCGACGATCCAGTGGATGCGCTTGTCGGGGCTTGGCGGATAGGCCGCGAGCGCGGGCGCGGTGGAGGCCGGGTTGGTCGCCTTGCTGTCGTTGACGAACAGCACCCCGCCCGCCTCCGCGACCCGTTCCATACGGTGCGGCAGTCCGCGGAATGTCGGCATCGCCGCCCGCCATTGTGCCGGCGTCAGGCCAAGCGCCTCGGCGATGGCGACAGCGATCGCGGCGTTCTGCAGGTTGTGCGGACCTTGCAGCGAAGGCCAGTCGGCCTGCAATTCGGCAAGGCCCGCGCCATCGACGCGGTGGATCAGATCCGCACTGCGCCGATTGAACGCGCCGCGGGCGATGCCGGATGTGACCGCGTCCTGCATGCCGAACACGGCGTGCTGATCGGACCGTTGCATGGCGAACAGTCGCGCTTTCGAGGCGGC
The DNA here is from genome assembly GCA_031420935.1 of Novosphingobium sp. Taxonomy (GTDB): domain Bacteria; phylum Pseudomonadota; class Alphaproteobacteria; order Sphingomonadales; family Sphingomonadaceae; genus Novosphingobium. The sequence continues at coordinate 3,904 of JANONQ010000023.1, forward strand.
ATAAGCCTCAAAACTGTCATAGCGGTCGAGGTGATCGGGGGTGACGTTGATCAGCGCGGCGACATCGCAGGCCAGGCTGTGGGTCAGGTCGAGCTGATAGCTCGACAGCTCAAGAACATAGACTCCGCCCGCTGCCAGCGGCTCCTGACCCAGCACCGGCAGGCCGATATTGCCGCCCATCCGCGTCGGCAGCGCCGCGCTTTTAAGCAGATGATGGACCAGGGCGGTGGTGGTCGACTTGCCGTTGGTACCGGTGATCCCGACCACCCGGTGCGCCGGCAGGCTGTCCCTGGCGAGAGCGAACAGCTCGATATCGCCGATTACCGGCACATCGGCAGCGGCAGCGGCGGCCGCAATCGGGTGACGGTTGAGCGGCACACCGGGCGAGACCACCACGCCGGCATAGCCCGAAAGATCGATTGCTGCCGGATCGGCGAAGCTCAGCGCCTTGCCATGCTCTTCCGCCAGCGCCAGCCGCGGCTCCTCGCGGCTGTCCCAGGCCGTCACCCGCGCGCCGCTCGCCAGCAAAGTTTCAACGGCCGCCATTCCCGAACGAGCAAGCCCGAGGACGGCGTAGGTCTGGCCGGCGAAGGCGGGCGATGTGATCATCCCGGTTGTCACCTCATCGCAACTTGAGGGTCGAAAGGCCTACAACCGCGAGCACGATCGAGACGATCCAGAAGCGGATCACCACGGTCGCTTCCGCCCAGCCCTTTTGTTCGAAATGGTGGTGGATTGGCGCCATCCGAAACACGCGGCGGCCGGTGCGCTTGAACCAGAAGACCTGGACGATGACCGAAACCGCCTCCAGCACGAACAGCCCGCCGACGATGGCGAGCACGATCTCGTGATGCGCGGCAACCGCGATCGCACCGAGCGCCCCGCCAAGCGCCAGGCTACCGGTATCGCCCATGAATACGGCGGCGGGCGGGGCGTTGAACCACAGGAAAGCCAAGCCTGCGCCCATAATTCCGGCGCATAAAATGGCAAGCTCGCCAGCGCGCGGCACATGCGGAATGCCGAGGTAGTCCGCATAATCGACTCGTCCGGCGAGGTAGGCGATGATGGCAAAGGCGCCGGCGGCGATGATCACCGGCATGGTCGCCAGTCCGTCAAGACCATCCGTGAGGTTCACCGCATTGCCCGCTCCGACCATGACCACTGCGGCAAAGACGTAATAGAAAGGCCCTAACGGGATGTAACGGTCCGACAGGAAGGGAATATAGAGATTGGTGCTGATCTGGCTGACGATCAACCAGGAGGCGATGCCAGCAACCCCGAATTCCAGCAGAAGGCGCACCCTGCCGGAAACGCCCTTGTGGCTGCGCTTGGTAATCTTGTCATAATCGTCCATGAACCCGATCGCGCCGAAGCCGACTGTCACGGCGAGACAGGCCCAGACGAAGGGGTTGGTAAGGTCCATCCACAGCAGCATCGCCAGCACCAGCGCGATCAGGATCATCAGTCCGCCCATTGTCGGCGTGCCGCGCTTGGCGAGGTGGGTTTGGGGGCCGTCCTCGCGAATTGGCTGCCCTTTGCCTTGCCGCACGCGGAGCATGTTGATGAACCGGGGACCAATCAGCAGACCGATCACCAGCGCGGTCATCCCCGCAGCGCCCGCGCGAAAGCTTTGGTAGCGGATGAGGTTCGCCGCACCTTCAAAATGAAAATATTCGGCGAACAGATAGAGCATTGGGTGGCGAACCTAACCTTCCTTGCCGGCCAGAGCCGCAACCAGCCCTTCTAGCCCCACCGAATTGGAACCCTTGACGAGGATTGCATCGCCCCGCTCAACGCCGAACCGGATCAGCGCCTGTCGCGCCTCGACCGGGCCCCGGCAATGGGCGAAAGCGACCGCTTTGCCAAGCGGGCCCTGTGCCCCTTTCCCCAACTCGTCGGCCAGGGCGCTCATCTCGTCGCCCACCAGGATAGCGAAATCGACGTTTGCCTCGGCGATCGGTGTCGCCAGCGCGGCGTGATAGTCGCGGCCATGGGTGCCCAATTCCTTCATCGATCCCAGCACCGCGATCCGCCGGCGGGCCTCGGTTTTGCCGAGCTGGGCCAGCGTCGCGCGCATCGAGGCGGGATTGGCGTTATAGCTCTCGTCGATCACCAATGCGGTGCCGTCCCCGGCCCGGATGTGCAGCCGCGCGCCTCGCCCGGCAAGGCCGGCCATTTCGGCCAGCGCAATGCCCGCCGCGCCAAGATCGCCGCCAGCAGCGCGCACTGCCGCCATCACCGCCAGCGAATTGATCACCCAGTGATCGCCCGGCTCGGCCACCGTGTAGCAAAGCCGCCGGTCGCCCATATCGGCGGTCACCAGCGAGCCGCCGCCCCCAAAAGCTGTTGATGGCGCGGAGACCGCATCAAGCAACCGGACATCGGCATGGGCTGCCCGGCCGAAGGACACAACCGCGCCTGCATGACGTTCAGCCTTGTCCCTCAGCCGGGCAAAATGGGGGCTGTCTGCTGGAATGATTGCGACACCGCCGGGCTCCAGCCCCTCAAAAATTTCCGCCTTGGCGTCGGCAATCGCCTCCTCGCTGCCGAGCATCTCGATATGTGCGGGCGCGATGGTGGTGATCACGGCGATGTGCGGGCGCACCAGGCGGGTCAGTGCGGCGATTTCGCCGGCGTGGTTCATGCCCATCTCGAAAATACCGAAGCGGCTTCGCCCCGGCATCCGCGCCAGGCTGAGCGGCACGCCGACATGGTTGTTATAGCTCTTGACCGAGCGATGCGCCGCCCCCCGGCTCGACCGGTCGAGCGCGCTGAAAATCGCCTCCTTGACCCCGGTCTTGCCGACCGAGCCGGTCACGCCGATGATCTTGGCCCGTGTCCGTTCGCGCCCCGCTTTGCCGAGCGCGTTTAGCGCTTTGGTCGTGTTGGAGACGCGTAGGTGCGGCCCGATCGCTTCATTGTCGCAGACCACCGCCGCAGCACCTTTGGCAAACGCCGCAGCAACGAAGCGGTGGCCATCGGTGCTTTCGCCTTTCAGAGCGAAAAACAGATCGCCTTCCACGACATCGCGCGAATCAATCTCCACGCCGGATACCGCGAAATCGCCGACAGCCGTGCCGCGCATCGCCCGCGCCAGCTCGACCGCATCCCACAGTGCCGGGGCAAAACTATCCTCGGCATCGCGGGGCCATTCGAGGATCCGGCTGATCGCATTCATGCTGCACACTCCCTGGCGACCGTGACATCGTCGAACGGCAGGATGCGCATCGCCTCGCCCTTGCCTATGATCTGACCTTGTTC
>JANONQ010000024.1:0-2845 GCA_031420935.1 Novosphingobium sp.
GGACATGCGGGCGAGGACTCTGTTTCGAGGCGGCGGGAAGCGCCGCGCCAGCGCCACCGAACCTGACCAGCAGATGAACCGATTGCCGCAAACCTCCCAGGCGGTGCTGGAGGAAGGCAGCGGGCGATTTACGGTGCTGGGTGACGGCGATGCTCGCAGAAACCCAGCATTGGCATGAAAGTCGCGGCTTGTGAACCCTTGCGGCGGTCCGGCGGCAATTTCTGGTCAAATCCGCCCGGTAGACCAGCAGCACATTGCCCAAGAAAAAAGGCGGCAGGAATATCCCGCCGCCTTTCTACCGAATAAGCCGTGGCCGCGATCAGAACTTGACCCTGACACCCGCATAGAACCGGCGACCCAGCGCGTCGTAGGTGCCGGTGTCGGTATCCTGCCCGGCCGACTCGCCGATGCCAATGTCGGCGAGATAGGGCGGCTTGTTGTCGAGCAGATTGTCGCCGCCGATGTAGAATTCGAACCGGTCCTGCACCTTGAACTTGACCTGGGCGTCAAGATAGAATTCGGCAGGTACGCGGTATAGAGGATTGGTCCCCGGCTTGGCGCCGGTAAACTGATCGTCAAGACTGGCCGGGCCGATATAGGTTCCGGTCATAGACACTCCGACCCCGCCGTATTCAAGACCAAGATTGGCTGTAAAGCGGTTCTTCGAGGCACCGATTTCTCCGGCGAATTCATCGCGATCGGCACCAGGCAAGGGAATGGTGTAGCCCTTGAACAGGTGGGTGTAGGCAACATAGGCATTGGCCTTCAGATTCCCGAAGTCATGCCGGTAGCCGAGCGTCGCATCGATCCCCGAGGTTGTGAGCCCGCCAGAGTTCGAGGGGCCGCTGTTGATCTCGTCAATCGAGCCGGCGTTATTCGGCCCTTCGGCTGCCGAGCGCCGGACAACGAAGTTGCACAGTGCGGTGTTCGACTGGCCGTAACACTGGTCGAGAATGAACTGCAGCGGCGTATCGACGATCGCATCGGCGATTTTGATGTGGAAGTAATCGACGGTCAGGGTCAGGTTATTGATGCCGAGCGACCTCGGTGCGATCACGACACCGGCGGTGAATGAAGTGCCCTTCTCTTCCTGCAGTCCCAGATTGCCGCCGGCAAAACTGGTAATCCCCTGCAAGTCCGCCTGGCTGACGTCGAAGGCGCCGAATTGGGCGATATTGGCATTGACGCCGGTTGCTGCCCGGCAATTGGTCGCGAGCGCGCCTGCAGTCGTGGCGGTAATGCCGCGGCAAGGATCGATGATGCCCACGGGAAAATCCTGCTGCGGCGGGGAAAACAGTTCCGCAACGTTTGGCGCACGCACCGAACGGGCCCGCATGACGCGGAACTTGACGTCCTCGACCGGCGACCACTCGGCACCATAGTTATAGCTGACCGTGGTGCCGATGGTCGAATATTTCGACACCCGCACCGCGCCGCGCAGGCTGAGGCTGTTGAAGAACGGCCGGTCGGACAGGATCGGAACGATCGCCTCGGCATAGCCCTCGATCACGTCGAATTCGCCCTTGGTCGAAGGCAGCTTATTGCCGCCATTAAGGCCAAGCTGCGACAGCGTGTCAAAAGCGCTCGCGCTGGTCTCGCGGCGATATTCCGTGCCGATGGCGATCCCGATAGGGTCCGCGCCGAAGCCAAGCGAAAACAGGTTGCCCGTCAGGCTGGCGCCAGCGACCGTCTGGGTCACCTTGGTATCAAGCGTCTGCGGTGCGGCCAGGTAACCGGTAGCCGGCGTCAGCGACCCCCGACCGTAGATGTTGGCCGGAACACAGCCGTCTGCCCGGGCGGCAGGATCGACACAGATGATCTCGGTGCGGTTGCCGTCGCCATCGATGTCGTTGACGTCGCGGATCGCGTTCAGCGCCTGCTGGAACTTGAGGCTGTTGAACTGACCGCTGCCGACCTGCGCTTCCTTGGTCTGGCCGTAGATGCCGTAAACCTCGTATTTGAAGCCGCTGAACACCTCGCCGTTGATGCCGCCGGCAATGCGGAAGGTATCGCGCTTGGCACTGCTGGTGCGTGGGCCGAAGTCGGCCAGACGCTTGGTGAAGAAGATATCGCGGAGCCCGTCGCCATCGGAATCGGAGGCATCGTTGAAGATTGCATCGGGAACGAACGGGTTGCGGTAGACCGTCCCTCCGACCAGGCTCTCGATCGGCACCTGCCCGCCGGTATCCGGGAAGATGTCATCAGAGCCGAGCGGAAACGGTTCGTTCGAGGTGGAAGCCTGGGTCCGGGCGTAATTGCCTTCGAGGAACAGGTTCACTGCGGGGGAGAGCTCGAAATTGGCCCGCATTGCCCCGACATAGCGCTCGACCGGCACGGCGAGCGAGCGGAAGGCCGATCGATTGAACCCGTCGGGTCCAATTGCTGAGCCATCGAGAGCGCTGCCCGCGAGGCTCGTGTCGGTCAGATCGCATATGCCGCCATTTCTGGAAAAGCAGGGGCGTAAGCTGCCATTTGGGGCAAAAGTGAAGCTGAACTGGTCGGTGAAATACCGCCCTTGCGGCGCGAAGCCCGAAAAGAACGGGGCGGAGCGGGTGAACAGGTCCTCATCGCGGCCGGTGAGCAGGCCCAGACTGGTCGAATCGATGGCAGACGAGCCCGCCTCCGTCGACCGATCAGCCTTCCTCACCTCACCCTGCTTGGAATAGCCGGCGAACACCATGATATTGCCCCGGCCATCGGCGAAATTCTTGCCGACCAGCGCGTTAGCCTGCCAGTCGAAGCCGTCGCCGCGCTCGGACACGCCGGTCTGTGCGCCCAATTCGATGCCGTCGAAGTTCTTCCGATAAATCATGTTGACCACGCCGGCGACGGCATCAGAGCCATA
>JANONQ010000025.1:0-5648 GCA_031420935.1 Novosphingobium sp.
CCACCGGCCGTTCCGCCAGCAGAACCCTCGTCCCTGCCTGTTCGAGCATGTCTATTTCAGCCGCCCGGATTCAGTCAGCGGCGGCAGGTCGGTATATGAGGCGCGCAAGCAGATCGGTGTGGAACTGGCCAAGGAAGCGCCGGCCAATGCCGATATCGTCATCCCGGTGCCCGATAGCGGCGTGCCCGCCGCCATCGGCTACGCCCAGCAATCGGGCATACCCTTCGAGCTTGGCATCATCCGCTCGCACTATGTCGGCCGCACCTTCATCCAGCCATCGGACGGTGCGCGCCACGCCGAGGTCAAGCGCAAGCACAACGCCAACCGTGCCATCGTCCAGGGCAAGCGCATCGTGTTGATCGACGATTCGATCGTCCGCGGCACCACCTCGATGAAGATTGTCCAGATGATGCGCGATGCCGGCGCGGCGGAGGTGCATATGCGCATCGCCAGCCCGCCGACCGAACACAGCTGCTTTTACGGCGTCGACACGCCCGAACGCTCCAAACTGCTGGCGGCGCAAATGGATGTCGAGGCGATGGCGCAGTTCATTCAGGCTGACAGCCTGGCCTTTGTCTCGATCGACGGGCTGTATCGCGCGGTCGGCGAACCCGGACGATCCAAGTCCGCCCCGCAATATTGCGACGCCTGCTTCACTGGCGAATATCCGACCCGGCTGACCGACGTTGAAGAACGCGACAGCCCGGACCAGCTGGTCCTCCCGGTCGACAAAGTCGCGTGACCGCATTCAACGGGCAGGTCGCGCTCGTTACCGGGGCGAGCCGCGGCATCGGTGCGGCGACGGCTGAGGCGCTGGCGGCGGCCGGCGCGCATGTCGTCCTCACTGGGCGCGGCACCAAGGCGCTAGAAGCGGTGGAAGATCGCATTCACCAGGCGGGCGGCCACGCAACCATCGCCCCGCTCGACCTTACCGAGCCTGACGCCATCGCTCGCCTTGCCGCCGCAATCGCCCAGCGCTGGCAGGCGCTCGATATGCTCATTATCAACGCCGCGGTGCTGCCGCAGCTCACTTCGGTGGCCGATATCGATCCCAAGGCCTTCAGTCAGGCGCTCAGCACCAATGTGCTCGCCACCCAGGCGCTGCTCGCGGGTTTCAATCCGATGCTCCGCAAGAGCACTGACGCCCGGGTTATCGGACTGACGAGTAATGTCGCTAGGCAGCCGCGTGCCTATTGGGGTGCCTATGCCTCGAGCAAGGCGGCGTTCGAAGTGCTGCTCGATTGCTATGCACAGGAGACCAGAAACATCTCCAAGGTGCGCGTGGCACTGGTCAGTCCCGGCGCAACCCGCACCGCGATGCGCGCCCGCGCCTATCCGGGCGAGGATCCGGCGATGGTGAAGGCGCCGGAGGTCGTGGCTGAACGCATTGTTTCATTGCTTGGTGAACAATTCACCAGCGGACACCGCGAATCTGTTAACCAGCCACGGTAGCGGCAGCGCAAGCATTTCCGGGCATCTTGTATGCAGACTGCTGATCCATCGGTCGGAAAGCACGCGAGGTTGCCATGTCAACGATGTATAGCACGCCCGATAAGTACAGTACCGCCGCTCAGGAAGACCGCAGCGCGCCGCGCACGCGGATATCCATCGCTGCATCGCTCCGCCCCTCCGGGTCGAAGGGCTTCCAGACCGTGATCAACGACCTGTCACTGAGCGGCTTCTCGGCGATGGCGATCAACCGCATGCACAACGGCACGCTGTGCTGGCTGACGATCCCGGGGCTCGAATCGCTGCAAGGCGAGGTGATCTGGTGGAACAACGGACTGGTCGGCTGCGCCTTCCACCAGCTGCTCTGCCCGATCGTGCACGACAATGTGTTGGCGCGCTCACGCGGGAGCAGCGGCATTTTCCGGTCCATTCCCTGATCAGCCGCGTTTGACCAGAGTTACCTGCGCGACGTCGATTCCGCCGCCGCGGAAGCCGCCTTCGCAATACATGAGATAATAGCGCCATAAGCCGATGAAGCGGAGATCGAACCCGGCCGGCAGCCGGCCTTGCTCAACGGCTGCCTCGAAATTCGCCCGCCACAAGCACAGCGTCTCGGCGTAATCACGACCGAATGAAACCGGATCCCGCCATTCCAGCCCGCGCGCTTCGGCAAGCCGGCGGAACTCGCTTTCGCGCACCAACATGCCGCCAGGAAAGATGTAGGTCTGGATGAAGTCGGCACTGCGGGCGTAAGCATCGAATAGGTCGTCACGGATGGCGATATACTGGATAGCAGCGCGGCCGCCGGGTTTGAGGCAGCGCGCGATGCAGTCGAAGAAATCCGGCCAGTACTCTCGGCCCACTGCCTCAACCATCTCGACGCTGGAAATCGCGTCGAACTGGCCGGCGATATCTCGGTAATCGAGCTTTCTGAAATCTATCCCGGCCGCGCCATGCCGGTCCCGCGCCCAGGCCAGCTGCGCGTCCGACAGGCTGATGGCGGTGACCGCCGCGCCGTTATCGGCAAACTGCCGCGCTAGAGATCCCCAGCCGCAGCCGATTTCGAGCACTGTCCGGGCGCCAGCCAGCCTCGCGGCAATACTTTCCAGCTTGCAGCGCTGAGCCGCCTCCAATGTGCTTACCCCTACCCCGAAGCGTGCCGAGGAGTAGCTCATCGTCGGATCAAGCCAGGTCGCATAGAAGTCATTGCCGAGATCGTAATGCGCATGAATGTTGTGAACTGCGCCTCGGCGGGTATTGCGGCGAAGCCAGTGCAACAAGCGAGCAACCAACCGCCATGGTCCCTTCGCCCTGCCTATGCCGCCGAGCTCGGCAGCATTGTCCATCGTCAGCGCGAACAGTGCGACCGGATCGGAGCTTTCCCATTCCCCGGCTGCCCAGGCCTGATACAAGCCCACTGAGCCGGACGTCGCCAGGCGCACCAGCGCGCGCGGATCATGCAGCACTACCCTCGCCTGAAATCCCGGCTGACGCCCCCCGACCAACCGCACGGTGCCATCGGGCAGCACGCCCTCGATCGAACCCCTGACTATGCCCGCATCAAGCCGCTCGATGATGCGGTCAATCCCGCCGGACCAGACGCGCGTCAGCCACTGCGGAGCAAAGCCGAGCGAACGGCCACCCGCAGCAAGCTCCGTACCTCTAACCGGCGCCTGCGCATTCATCGTCAGACTATATGCACCTGCATCGCTAAGCGGGCAATAACTCTCCGTACCGAGCGGACGGATCAAGCCCGCGCAGTCGATCAGGCGTCCACTGTCCAGGTCTGCCCTGCGCTAAGCAGCTTGGCCAGGTTGGCCTGCTTGCCCGCCGTCAGCTTCGCGTCCTGGCCGAGGAGAGTTTCTTCGAAGGTCGGACGCGGGTCGTCGTAAAGGACGCCGAGCGCCATGGGGAATGCGCCGAACGGCATTTCGATCAGCATATGAGCGACCGCCCGGTTGGTAACGTCGTGGAGGATCACGCCGGCCGCCTGCCAGTCACCCTCGGTAACGTCCACGACTTCAAGGTGCAGGTGATCGAGATTAACTCTCAGCCCCTTGGTCCCCTTGTCGAACAGCATGGGCTCGTCGTGCTTCAACCAGAGCTGGTTGGCTTCCGCGCCCTTGGGAGCGGCGAAGTCATCGAACACATCCTTGTTGTAGACGATGCAGTTCTGGAAAATCTCGATGAAGGCAGCGCCCTTGTGAGCATGGGCCGCCTTCAGCACGTTCGGCAATTCCTTTGAAACATCGAAGCCGCGCGCAACGAACCGGGCGCCGGCACCCAGCGCAAAGGCGCAGGGCCGCGCCGGGCGGTCGACCGAACCGCCGGGAGTGGTTGGGCTGTTGGTGCCAAGCCGGCTAGTCGGCGAATATTGCCCCTTGGTCAGGCCGTAGATCTCGTTGTTGAACAGCAGGATCTGGCAATCAAGGTTGCGGCGCAGAACATGCATGGTGTGGTTGCCGCCGATCGACATGCCGTCGCCGTCACCGGTGACCAGCCAGACGTCGAGCTCCGGATTGGCCAGCTTGATGCCGGTGGCGAAGGCCGGCGCACGGCCGTGTATGGTGTGGAAGCCGTAGCTTTCGATGTAATAGGGAAATCGGCTGGAGCAGCCGATGCCCGAGACGAACACGGTCTTGGCCGGATTGGCACCGATTTCGGAGAGGACGCGCTGCACCGCCTTGAGGATCGCATAGTCTCCGCAACCGGGGCACCAGCGCACTTCCTGGTCGGTCTCCCAGTCCTTGAGCGTGGTGACGATGGGGGTCATGTCGTTCATGGGTTCACCGCCTTGATGCTGGGAAGCTGGGTGTCGTCCGCCGGAACCTCGCCGCCTTCATTACCGGGGACGTTATCGAAGAATGTGCCGATCGCCGCTTCGATTTCCGCAATGGTGAAAGGCTGACCGCTTACTTTGTTAAGCGGCCGGGCATCGACCAGGAACTGGTCGCGCAGCACCGTCTTGAACTGGCCAGTGTTCATTTCGGGCACGAGGATATGGTCGTAACTCTTCAGCAATTGACCAAGATTCTTCGGCAGCGGCCAGACGTGGCGAACATGAATGTGGCTTACGTCGATTCCCTTGGCGCGCGCGCGCCGCACCGCCTGGTAGATCGGTCCGAAGGTCGATCCCCAGCCAACCACCGCCAGCTTGCCCCCGGCCTTGCCGAAATTTACTTCCTGATCGGGAATGCTGTTGGCAACGCCATCCACCTTGGCCTTGCGCGCCTCGGTCTGGATCTCGTGGACTTCGGACGAATAGTCGATGTTGCCGGTGTCGATGGCCTTCTCGATGCCGCCGATGCGGTGCATCAGCCCAGGCGTTCCCGGCTTGATCCAGGGGCGCACGCCGCGCGGATCGCGCTTGTAGGGCAGCACAATATCGCCGCCGTTCTTCTCTTCGAGGAAAGTCACCGGAAATGCCTCGAAATTGTTGGCATCGGGAATTTTCCACGGCTCGGCGGCGTTAGCGATATAGCCGTCGGTCAACAGGATCACCGGCGTCATGAACTGGACGGCGATGCGGCAGGCCTCGACCGCACAATCGAAGGCGTCGGATGGCGAGCGCGCAGCGACGACCGGCATCGGGGCGTCGCCGTTGCGGCCATAAACCGCCTGGTAGAGATCAGACTGCTCGGTCTTGGTCGGCAGACCGGTAGAAGGACCGCCGCGCTGCGAATTAATAATGATCAGCGGCAACTCGGTCATCACCGCGAGGCCCATGGCCTCACCCTTGAGCGCAATGCCGGGTCCGGACGATGATGTCACGCCGAGATGGCCGGCATAGGACGCACCGATCGCTGCGCAGATCGCCGCGATCTCATCCTCCGCCTGGAAGGTGGTGACGCCGAATTCCTTCATCTTGACCAGATTGTGCAGGATTGCCGAAGCCGGGGTGATCGGATAGCCGCCGAAGAAGATCTTGAGGCCGGCCAGCTGCGCTCCCGCGACTAGCCCGTAGCTCACCGCTTCCGCGCCGGTCACCGTGCGGTAGACACCGGGCGGTGAGGCCACCGGATCGAGGTGGACCTTCTTCATCGGCCCCGATATCTCGGCCGTCTCGCCGTAGGCATGCCCTGCATTGAGCGCGGCGATATTGGCATCGGCGAGTACCTGGTTCTTCTTGAACTTGCCCTGCAGCCAGTCGATCAGCGGGGCGCGGTCGCGTTCGAACATCCATAGAGCCAGGCCCAGCG
>JANONQ010000026.1:0-4962 GCA_031420935.1 Novosphingobium sp.
GACCTCATAGGCGAAGTCGACATGGCCGGGGGTGTCCATGAGGTTGAGCTCATAGTCGAGGCCGTCGTTGGCGGTATATTTGAGGCGGACGGTCTGCGCCTTGATGGTGATCCCGCGTTCGCGCTCGATGTCCATGTTATCAAGCACTTGCGCGCTCATCTCGCGCTCGGTGAGGCCGCCGGTGAACTGGATCAGCCGGTCGGCCAAGGTCGATTTGCCGTGGTCGATGTGGGCTATTATGCTAAAATTCCGGATACGGGAGAGGTCTGTCATCGCGCGCCCTTAGCGGCATGGGCGGTCGCTGTCAGCAGTCAGTTGCGCGCCCGGCCCGACTTGCGCGCCGTTTCGCTCACCTGGGCGAATTTGGGCATGCTGAATGAGACGGGCCCGATACCCGAACCCGGGCCAACCAGCGGATAGTTGCCCGATGGCAGCGCGGCCAGCGGCATGCCGGCGGCGACCAGCACATAGGGCGAGACGCGGTTGCGGGTGCACAACCCGCCCGCTCCGTCATCGACCAGCGGCAACTCGAATTCCAGACCCAGCATCGATCCCGCCGAGCGCTTTGCAGTTGCCACCGCCAGCTGGCCCTCGCCCATATCGACGACAAATTGCGTGCCCAACGGTATATCGAGCAGACCTTCGATCATGCAGCCGGTGCGCGAGAGATTGCGCATCGTCACTTCGTAGCGGTGGTCCTCATGGATCAGCCCGACCCGGCGCAGCACGGTGCGGCGATCCATGCGGTATTTGCTCGGCCCATCGGGTTCGATCACCCAGTCGCCACTGGCCATCGCCTTGCTGACCTCGTCGAACGGTATCGGCCGCTCGTAGATAAATCCCTGGATCTGGCCGACCTTGAGCTTGCGCATCATGTCGAGCTCGTCGTGCGCTTCGATGCCTTCGGCGGTGGTGTCCATGCCGAGCGCCTCGGCCATGCTGACGATCGCCTGGATGATCGCAGCGTTGCGGCTGCCCGGTTCGGTCACGCCGCGGATAAAGCTCTGGTCGATCTTGATCTTGTCGAACGGCGCATTCTTGAGATAACCCAGAGAGGAATAGCCGGTGCCAAAATCATCGAGCGCCAGGCGCACGCCGAGCATTTTGAGCGAGGTGAACATGTCCTGGGTCGATTTGTCGTCCGCCAGAAAGATCGACTCGGTCAGTTCCAGTTCCAGCCTCTCCGGCGCAAGCTCGGACATTGCCAGCGCCTGGGTGACCAGTGTCGGAAAGGCCAGATTACCGAACTGCGCCGGCGACACGTTGACCGCGACACGAACCTTGCCGGGCCATTGCACGGCATCGGCGCAGGCGGTCCTCAGCGCCCAATCGCCGAGCGGACCGATCAGATTGGTTTCCTCGGCGATCGGAATGAAGATATCTGGCGAAATGTTGCCGAGTTCCGGGTGAGTCCAGCGCAACAGGGCCTCGAATCCGATGACCTTGTTGGTTCCGGTCTCGATGATCGGCTGATACGCCAGCCAGATCTGGTCCTTGACCAGTGCGTCCCGCAAATCCTCCTCGATCTGGCGCCGCCGCTCGGCATGCGCGTGCAGATCGCTCGAATAAAAGCGGAACTGGCCCCGGCCCCCGCCCTTGGATGCATAAAGTGCGAGATCGGCGCTGCGCACCAACTCTTCGGAATCGATCCCGTCATAGGGCGCGATGGCGATGCCGATCGAAGCGCCGATGACACAGCGGCTGCCCTCGACCGAATAAGGCTGCGAGAGAATCTCGATCACTTTCTTGCCAATTTCGCCAAGCCGGCCACGGTCGTCGATATCGGGCAGCACGACCTGAAACTCGTCGCCGCCAAGCCGGCCGATATCGCATTTTTCCGGAACGATCTGCCTCAGCCGCTCGGCGACCTGTTTGAGCAGGGCGTCGCCTGCCGGATGACCAAGCGTGTCGTTGACCAGCTTGAATCGGTCGAGATCGATCATCATCAGCGCACAACTGCGTTTGGCCGCCTTGTAAGCGGTGAGCGTTGTCGTGAGCTTCTTGCCCATGTTGTGGCGATTGCACAGGCCGGTGAGCGAATCGAACATCGCCAGGCGCGAGGCGTCCTTCTCGCTGATGCGGCTGGCGGTGATGTCGGTGCCGTTACCCAGAAAGCCGGTAAAATTGCCCGATTTAGTGAACTGCGGCCGGCCCGAGATGGCCCACCACACTTCCTGCGTTTTCATCGCCGCGCGGATGGGCAGTTCGGAGAAGGTCTTGTTGGCACTGAATATCAGGGGGAGCGTGCGTTGTGAGGTGTCATCCTCGCTCCGCTCGAGAATAAATAGCGAATGGAAGGGTTTGCCAGCGAGCCCTGCAGCGCTCGTGCCAAGCTTCTCGGCGACGCATTGGGAAATATAATCGATCCGGCCTTCCGCATCGGTCGACCAGAACCAGCCAAGACCCGAACGTTCATAGTCCCCCAGCAGCTGATGGGCCTGGCGAACCTCGTCTCTGGACGCGTGCGGAGACAGGGCGGCATTGCCTTTTGAACCAATCAATCCCCGCAACATGCTAACGCTAGAACCTCCTGCCTTTGCCATGGCCACTCCTGACGGGATGAGTAACCCCACGAATTACCAAAGCCCTAGAGCTTCATGGTTTAAAAACTGCTAACTCGCCGCGGGATGCCAACCTGCCGCATGACAACGATTTGCGAAGTAATCGCTTTTAAAAGGCCAAGTCCGCCCGTCCGCCGCCAGTCCCTCGCCTGCCGTCTTTTTCGCTTGCGGAATCGCGCGAAACCGTAATTGTCTGGCAGCACTTTCCGGAGAATGCTGCACCGGAATCCTGGGAGGTACTGGCGTGAGGCATATCGCAATCATTGGCTCGGGGCCGGCCGGCTATTACACTGCCGAAGCCGCGCAGAAGCTATGGGGCGATGATGTGCGTGTCGATATTTTCGACATGCTGCCAGTGCCTTACGGCTTGATTCGGACCGGCGTCGCGCCCGACCACCAATCGATCAAGGCAGTCTACCGGCGCTATGAGACGACCTCACTGGCCGACAACGTCCGTTTCGTCGGCAATGTCACGGTGGGCAAGGATGTGTCGCTGGCCGAACTGGGGGAGCTGTACGACGCCGTGGTGCTCGCCACCGGCGCGCCGCATGACAAGCCGGTCGGAATGCCGGGCGAAAATCTCGGCAATGTCTTCGGCAGTGCCGCCTTCGTCGGCTGGTATAACGGCCACCCGGACTTCGCCGACATCGGCCCCGACTTTTCGGGCAAGACTGCGGTGGTCATTGGCAATGGTAATGTCGCGCTCGATGTCGCCCGCATCCTCGCCAAGACCCGCGCCGAATTCGCCGGCAGCGATATCGTCATCCACGCGCTCGATGCGCTTGACGCATCGAAGCTGAAACGGATTGTCGTGCTCGGCCGGCGCGGGCCGCATCAGATCGGCATGACCCCCAAGGAGCTTGGCGAGCTCGGCCATCTCAACCGCGCAACACCGCGCGTCGATCCCGCCGATTTGCCAGAACTGGGCGAGGACGCGCTGCTCGAGCCGGGCCAGCGTAAGTCGGTCACCCATCTGCGCAACTACGCCGCGCTGTCGGAGGACGACCGGGCGGGCAAATCGGTCGGCCTCGAATTCGATTTCTTCGCCGCGCCCAAAGCGATTCTAGGCGACGACCGGGTCGGAGCCGTGGAGGTCGAACGCACGCGGCTGGAGGGCGGCAAGGCCGTCGGCACCGGCGAGAGCTATACGATCCCCGCCGATATCGTTGTCATCTGCATCGGCTACCAGACCTCGCCGATCGAGGGTGCGCCGTTCGATCAGGACGCTGGCCGTTTCACCAACGAGGAGGGCCGCATTCTGCCGGGCCTCTACTGCGTCGGCTGGGCCAAGCGCGGGCCATCGGGCACCATCGGCACCAATAAGCCCGATGGTTTTGGGATGATCGAGCGTATCGCCGCGGACATCGGCAGCGGGGGAGGCAAGCAGGGAGGCGCCGGCTTCGACGCGCTGGCGGCGTCGCGCGGGTTGCATGTGGTGAGTTTTACTGACTGGAAGAAGATCGAGGAGGCGGAAAACGCCAGAGCCCGAGATGGCGCGCCAAGGGAGAAGTTCGTGCGAATCGCGGAGATGATCGGGGCAGCGGGAAAAGCATAGCCGCCTGCCATGCGGCGGACCGATCAATCGGGTTTGGGAGGGACCACGTCGAAGCGAATTCGGACCCAGGAGCCTATCATCTTGCGCCCGTCTACCCGGGGAGGACGCACCAGGAATTGCCACGATGCCCGGCGCAAGGCGCGCGCCAGTCCGGAGCCTAGCGGCGATTCCGCCAGCTCACGGCAATCCTCGACGTGATTATCATCGATCGTCCGGCATACGATCATGCCCCAGCTGCCTGGGGGGCCGCCATTTGGCATATAGGTAACCAGCTCGGCATGCGTCGGCTCGCGATACCATTCCGCATTATAGAGATGGGCACCGCCCGGACCTTCACCCGCCCCGGCGGCCCCGCCGCTATCCTGACCGGCTGCGCTATCGCCAGTAGGATGCGGTGACATCTTCGAGATATCGGATGCGGCGAATTCCTTCCTGGATAGCTTTATAATCTGCGGGGGCCAGACCGGCGAATTCGGCGAAGGCTGAATCGATGGGGTTGGCCGCTTCGGCTGCGCACTGGCTTGTCTGGTCTTGGCCGCAGCCTTGGGCTTATCGCGGGTCTTCGCCGATTGCGGGGACATGTGCACCGCGACTAGCCGGGACAGCGCCTCGCCTGGTTGCATGTGCAGTCCGGCCATCCGCAGAAGCACGAAGACGATGAGGGCGAACATCGCCAGGGTAAGCGCGAGCGACGTAACCCGGCTGCGGAGCGATGGCCGATAATTATACGCCGATGGCTGCAGCGCGGCCGAAGGCTGGGGCGATTGCACGGACAAAAGCGGAAGAACCCTTCACTGGCGTCACAGTCGCCAGCGCGGGCCAGCCTGTCTTTCGCCGAAACATCGC
>JANONQ010000027.1:0-2290 GCA_031420935.1 Novosphingobium sp.
CCCAGCAGCATCACCAGCGCATAGGAATAGAGGTATCCGGTCTGCACTTTCTGGGCGAGGCGCGAGCCCTGCACCACCACCCAGGCGGCGCCGTCCGGGCCGAACCGGTCGATGATGCCGACATCGCCCTGCTTCCAGAACAGCCGGCCGATCCAGAACGCCGGGCGCACGAACAGGAAGTCATAGAGTTCGTCGAAGTACCATTTGTTGTAGAGAAACCGGTAGAGCACGCCTGCCTGGGCGGTGAAGATCGCGGGGAATTCCGGCCGGCGGATATAGGCGAACCAGGCCACGGCAAAGCCGGTCAGCATCACCGCGAATGGCGCCCATTTCACCCACAGCGGCACCTCGTGCATCGCGTGGATCAAGGTCTCGCTGAAGGCCAGGCTGCCCTGCCAGAATGCACCTTCGCCGCCGCTGATGAAGGAATGGTGGAAGATGAAGCCGGCCAGCAGCGCGCCGGTAGCCAGCACACCGAGCGACACCAGCATGCTCATCGGGCTTTCATGCGGATGGTAGCCAGCGGTGCCAACGGGATTTGACACGTGTTCGCCGTGCCCGGCTTCTTCGTCGGGATTTTCATGCTGGCCATGCACCGCGTGCTGGATATGCTCCGAACCCGCCCAGCGCGGCGTGCCCCAGAAGGTCAGAAACATCAGCCGCCAGCTGTAGAAGCTGGTCAGCAGCGCCGCAAAGATGCCGATCACGAAGGCGAAGCTGCCCAGCTCCCCGCCGCCGGCATAGGCCGCCTCGAGGATCGAATCCTTCGAATAGAAGCCGGCGAACCCGAACGCGCCGACCACGCCGACCCCGGTAATCGCCAGCGTGCCGGCCATCATCGCCCAGAAGGTCAGCGGGATCTGCTTCCGCAGCCCTCCGTAGAAGCGCATGTCCTGCTCGTGATGCATGGCATGGATGATCGAGCCCGCACCGAGGAACAGCAGCGCCTTGAAGAACGCATGGGTGAACAGGTGGAACATCGCCGCGCCATTGGCACCGACGCCGGCGGCGAAGAACATGTAGCCGAGCTGGCTGCAGGTCGAATAGGCGATCACCCGCTTGATGTCCCACTGCGTCGTGGCGACCGTGGCGGCGAAGAAGCAGGTCGCCGCGCCGATGAAGGTGACGAAGCCGAGCGCGGCGGCGCTGGTTTCGAACATCGGCGACAGGCGGCAGACCATGAACACCCCGGCGGTGACCATGGTCGCCGCATGGATCAGCGCCGAGACCGGGGTCGGGCCTTCCATCGCGTCGGGCAACCAGGTGTGCAGGCCCAATTGCGCCGATTTTCCCATCGCGCCAATGAACAGCAGGACGCACAGGATTGTCATGGTATCCCAGCGTTCACCCAGAAAACCGATGGTCGAGCCAGCCATGGCCGGCGCGGCGGCGAGAATCTCGGGGATCGAGACGGTGTCGAACACCAGCCAGGTACCGAAAATCCCCAGCATAAAGCCCAGATCGCCGACCCGGTTGACGACGAAAGCCTTGATCGCGGCGGCGTTGGCCGTGGGTTTGCGGAACCAGAAGCCGATGAGCAGGTAGGAGGCGAGGCCCACCCCTTCCCAGCCGAAGAACATCTGCACCAGGTTTTCGGCGGTCACCAGCATCAGCATGGCGAAGGTGAACAGGGACAGGTAGGCGAAGAACCGCGGCTGGTCCGGATCCTCCTCCATATAGCCCCAGCTGTAGAGGTGGACCACCGCGGAAACTGTCGTGATCACCACCAGCATCACTGCGGTCAGCGTGTCGACCCTGAGCGCCCAGGCGGCCTGGAGCGAGCCGGAGCGGATCCAGTCGAACACCGGGACGACATGGGCTTCGGCCGTACCCGACACGAAGCCGAAGAAGATCGGCCAGCTCAGCAGGCAGGAGATGAACAGCGCGCCGGTGGTCAGCAGCTTGGCGGCGATATTGCCGAGCATGCGGCCCGCCAGGCCGGCGATAAGCGCAGCCAGCAGCGGCAGGAAGACGATGAACAGGATGGGGTTCAAGAGGTCACCCCTTCATCCGGTTGACATCGTCGACCGCAATCGAGCCGCGCCCGCGAAAATAGATGACCAGGATCGCGAGGCCAATCGCCGCCTCGCCCGCCGCCACGGTCAGCACGAACATGGCGAATATCTGGCCGGTGAGGTCCTGCAGAAAGGCGCTGAAGGCGACGAAATTGATGTTCACCGCCAGCAGGATCAGCTCGATCGCCATGAGGATGACGATGATGTTCTTGCGGTTGAGGAAGATGCCAAGAACACCCAGCACGAACAGGATCGAGCTGACGACGACATAATGT
>JANONQ010000028.1:0-10390 GCA_031420935.1 Novosphingobium sp.
AGCGGGTTGTATGTCATGCCGGTATCACACCCAGCTGCTGCAGCACCGGGATCGCATCCCAGATGCTCCGTTCCAGATAGATCTTGCCGTTGCGCCAGGCCATGACTGTGACACCGCGGGTCTTCGTGACTTTTCCGGCCGCCGGGACGCCAAGGAAATCCCCGGCATGCTTGGTTTCCCAGGTCCATTGGAAGGAGCCGAGCTTGTCATCGCCAACATAATCGAACACGTCGAACTTGTTGTAGCTCAGGCTGAGATCGGCGATGATGAAGCCTTCGAAAAATTTGCGTAACGCGGCCAGATCGCCGTTGATTTGCAGCCCGAAGTTGACGTCCTCAAACTGGATATCGGGATCGTAGAGCGTCATCAATTCGTCGGTGCCATCGGCGAACAAGCCGATCCAATATTGCGCCCATTTCAGGTTCATTGCGTCCCTCCAGACATTCCGGCCACGATTAGGCTCAGCTATAGAAAATGACCAACACGCGCGGTAATCTGGACGCACGCTTGGTTTGGCACAATCGCAAAATCGAATTTAGGCCGGAATGTGCCCCGGCGCCATGTCCGGTCAGCCAGCCCCTTGCCTTTTCCTGCAAAACTTTTGAACATGAACCGTGTTGGGTCTTACCGGCTTTGACGGTAACTGAGGGGCGCTGCGGTGAATTGTCACGGATGGCTGAGCGGCAAATTGACGGGCGGACAGGTCGCGCCGCTATCTGGGAGTGTCAGGCCGCACCACGATTGCAGGTCATGAGTCGATGCATAAGGAAAGACTAATATGAACCTTGAATGGGAACAAAATTGGCTCCAGCTGTTTGACAACCGGCTCGAAGAGTTGATGGAAAACTATCCTCAGCGTTTCGAATATGAGGACATGAATTTCGGTGTCCGTATCGACAATGATCGCGAGGCGTTGCGCCGCTGGTTCAAGACCTTTGAAAATGCTGATCCCGGCGCATCCCGCCATATCTTCAATGCCACGCGCTATCACGGCGACACGAGCGGCGGCTGTCTCGAATGGAACTGGCACATCGAACACCGGGCGGATTTCCTTGGACTCCCCGCCAAAGGAAAGTCGACATTGGTGCGCGGCATGACCGTGCATAAATTTGAGCAAGGCAAGATCACACTTGAGCGAAGCCTGTGGGATACCGCTGCGTTGATGCGGCAACTGGGACTGCAGGCCCCGCAGGAACTGGAGTTTTCATGATGTTCGATCCCACTGCAATTCCGCCATTGTAACCGGCGCAGCATCGGGCATCGGTTCTCCAATTGCCCAATGTCAACGCGCCGCAGGGGTAAATGTCCTGATGGCTGCAGCCCTAATGGAAGGCAGTCTCGAAACACCGACACACCACCCGATGGCATGGCAGGACGTAGCCAGGTACGGCGAGCCCGCGCTTGAACCCAAGCTGCGGCGGGCGTTCGCCATCTGCCACGTCTGCCGGCGCTGCTTCAATGTTTGTGACAGCTTCCCGATCTTGTTCGATGCGGCTGACGAGAGCCCGGCGGGCACCAAGTATGTCCGTCTCTAATCGAGCAGACCAACCTGATGCACCGCTGTTGGCCGCGTCAGTTCGCTACCTCCACCGGATGCGCTGGATCAGCCGCAGCAAGGTCGAAGCGGTCGGCGTTCATGACCTTGGTCCAGGCCGCGACGAAGTCCTTCGCAAACTTCTCCTCATTGCCCTTTTCCGCATAGACTTCGGCAGTCGCGCGCAGCTGGCTGTTCGAGCCGAAGATCAGGTCGGTCCGCGTGGCGTGCCATCTCTCCTGCCGGCCGCCGCGGTCGTAACCGATGAACTCCTCGTCCGAGCTGGTGTCGATCACCTCCCAGAAAGTGTCGTTGTCGAGCAGATTGACGAAGAAGTCGTTGGTCAGCTGGCCCACCCGGTCCGTGAACGCGCCGTTGCGGCTGCCGCCATGATTGGCGCCGAGCACGCGCAGGCCGCCGAGCAGTACGGTCATTTCGGGGGCCGACAGGCCGAGCAACGACGCACGGTCCAAGAGCAACTCCTCGGTCTTCACGCTATGCTTGGTCGCGAGATAGTTACGGAAGCCATCAGCTTTGGGCTCCATCACTTCGAAGCTCTCGGCGTCCGTCCAATCCTGGGTCGCGTCGCCGCGGCCGCCGGTGAACGGCACAGGGATTGTGAAGCCGGCATCCTTCACTGCTTTCTCGACCGCCGCAGTGCCAGCGAGGACAATGGCGTCAGCCATCGACAGGCTACCACGCAGCTCGTCGATCTTCGCAAGCACAGTAGCCAGTTCGGCCGGCTCGTTGACCGCCCAGTCCTTTTGCGGCGCGAGCCGGATGCGCGCGCCGTTGGCTCCGCCGCGATGATCGGTCTTGCGGTACAACGAAGCCGAGGCCCAGGCCGTTTTGACAAGCTGGCCAATGCTTAACCCGGCACCGAGGATCTTGCCCTTGAACCCCGATACGTCGCTGTCGGTCGGCGCGGTGCCTGCGGGGACCGGATCCTGCCAAATCAGGTCCTCGGCCGGCACTTCAGGCCCAAGGTAGCGGCCCTTGGGACCCATGTCGCGGTGCGTCAGCTTGAACCAGGCGCGCGCGAAAGCGTCCTTAAAGGCTTCGTGGTCGGACCGGAATTTCTCCGAAATCACCCGGAATTCGGGATCGACCTTCAGCGCCATGTCCGCTGTCGTCATCATCGTCGGCACGCGCTTTGACGGGTCGTGCGCTGCCGGCGCCATGTCCTCGACCTTTTGATTGATCGGCTGCCACTGCTGCGCGCCGGCCGGCGAGCGCACCAGTTCATAGTCATAATCGAGCAGGAGGCGGAAATAATTCTCCGACCACTCGGTGGGCGTGTTGACCCACGCTCCCTCAATCCCGCTCGTGGTGGCGTGCTCGCCAATCCCGGTCTCGTGGCTGTTGGTCCAGCCGAACCCCTGTAGCGCGATGTCCGCGCCCTCGGGAGGTACACCGACCAGGCTAGCATCGCCAGCGCCATGCGCCTTGCCAAAGGTATGGCCTCCGGCAGTGAGTGCGACAGTTTCCTCATGGTTCATCGCCATGCGCTCGAAGGTGATCTTGATATCGCGCGCTGACTGGAGCGGATCGGGGACTCCGCCCGGCCCTTCGGGATTGACGTAGATCAGCCCCATCTGGATTGCGGCCAGCGGATGTTCGAGCTCCATTTCCCGGTCGGGCTGGATACGCGTCTCGGCCGCTTCGACCCAATTTTCCTCTGCGCCCCAATAGACGTCACGTTCGACCTCGAACACGTCCTTGCGGCCCCCGCCGAAGCCGAACACCGGACCGCCCATCGATTCAATCGCGACGTTGCCGGTGAGAATGAACAGGTCGGCCCAGCTGAGGTGCTTGCCGTATTTCTGCTTGATCGGCCACAGCAGGCGCCGCGCCTTATCGAGATTGCCGTTGTCGGGCCAGCTGTTGAGCGGGGCGAAGCGCTGTTGCCCGCTGCTCGCCCCGCCGCGACCATCGGCGGTGCGGTAGGTCCCCGCCGCGTGCCATGCCATGCGGATAAAGAACGGGCCGTAATGGCCATAATCGGCAGGCCACCACGACTTGCTGTCGGTCATCAACGCCGTAAGGTCGGCTTTGAGCGCCTGATAGTCGAGTTTCTTGAACGACTCGGCATAGTTAAAGTCGTCGCCCATCGGATCGGGCGACGTGCCGCCCTGGTGCAAAATGTCGAGCGGCAACGAGTCGGGCCACCAGTCGCGGTTGGTGCGGCCGAGTAGCGAGCGGGCCACGGTTTCCTTCATCGGGCAGCCGCCCTCTGGGTTGCTAGTCTTCATGTCCATGGGATGGTCTCCTGAAAATCCTGGACACAGGCTAGGCTAGGGGATCGTTTCACAGAAACGATTAATCTTCGTCGCGACAAACGATAAAAGCGATTAACTGAGAAGTTGTTTGGAAGAGCGGCGAGGGCAGTGCGATGCTGGCGATCAATCGTCCTAATTGCGGTCACGTTGCGATGATCGGCGAGAAAACCAGCAGCTACCTCGTCCGCGAGTGTTTCGGATAGCCGGGTTCAGGCTTTTCGCCCGCCATCCTCGCTCGAGCTTGCGTCCGCTAACTAAGCGGTGGCAGGTCGATCTGCGCTGGCGTTGTAAGAAACGCCGACTGCAACCCGCAAGCAGACCCGTTTTCCCGAGGGCATCGCTAGCGGATCAGCAATTAGGCGCTGTCAAGTTTACCGACATTTTACGGCTTGGCCCTAAACGGCGGGGATGGCCCGCTCCGGGCCGACGACTGCCGGAAAAAGCCGCATGATCCGCCTGTTCAAACATTACATCCCGCATGCGGTGATCCTGCTCGGCCTGTTCGATATCGCGCTGCTGCTGGCCGCTAGCGAATTCGCCTGGCGGTTTCGGGCAGAACAGATCGGCATGAACGCCGGCAAGTTCACTGACCGGCTGTGGTCGCATGCCGGCCTTGCCGGAATAATTCTGACGGCGATGATCGCGGTCGGTGTTTTTGGCCCGGAAGCCTTGCGCTCGCTTAGATTTGCCACAACGCGGCTGCTGGTAGCGGTATCGATCGGCGTGATCGCGTTGACCTTTTTAGACTTTCTGCTGGGAGCGGAGGCGCTGTGGCGCTCGACGCTGGCCTATTCGATGCTCCTTGCGATTGTCCTGCTGGTACTCAACAGGCTGATTATCGGCGGCCTGCTCGGCGCCTCGGCCTTTCGCCGCCGCGTGCTGGTGCTGGGCGCCGGTCTCAGGGCGCAGCGCCTGCGCGAGCTGGGGGAACGGCCCGAGAGCGGGTTCGCGATCGTCGGCTATATCGGAATGAGCGAAAGTCAGCCGGTGGTCGAGGAGGCGATATCGCGCACCGCGATTCATAATCTCAATCGCTTCGTGGAAAATCTTGGCGTCAGCGAAGTGGTGCTCGCACTGGAAGAACGGCGCAATTCATTGCCGCTGGGAGATTTATTGCGGATCAAGACCGCCGGCGTGCACGTAAATGATTTTTCCAGCTTCCTTGAGCGCGAAACCGGGCGGGTCGATCTCGACACTCTCAATCCCAGCTGGCTGATTTTCTCCGATGGCTTCTCGTCGGGCAGAGCGGTGTCGAGTTTCGCCAAGCGGATCTTCGACATCGCCGCGAGCGCGCTGCTGCTTGCGCTGACAGCACCTGTCATTGTCTTGTTCGCTCTGCTGGTGAAGCTCGACAGTACGGGACCAGCCTTTTTCCGGCAGACGCGTGTCGGCCTGTTCGGTCAGAATTTCGATCTCATCAAGCTGCGCTCGATGCAGCAGAATGCCGAGTTGGCCGGCGCGCAATGGGCGTGCAAGGACGATCCGCGCGTCACTCGGCTGGGCCGCTTCATTCGCAAGCTGCGCATCGATGAACTGCCGCAAACCTGGAGCGTATTGAAAGGCGAGATGAGCTTCGTCGGTCCCCGTCCGGAGCGACCGGAGTTCGTCTGCGGCCTTGAGGAACAACTCCCGTTCTATGCCGAACGACACATGGTCAAGCCGGGCATTACCGGCTGGGCACAGATAAATTATCCCTACGGCGCATCGATGGCCGATTCGCGCCACAAGCTTGAATATGATCTCTATTACGCCAAGAATTACACCCCGTTCCTCGACTTGCTGATCATCCTGCAGACGGTCCGGGTTGTGCTCTGGCACGAGGGCGCACGCTGATGGCGGGCGCCGAATTCGGATTCTGGACCGCGGCCGGCATTCTTGCCGAAATCGCCGGCGCAATCGCGGCGACCATGGCAGCGCTGTGGATTGGCGGGCGCCGTGCACAGTTTGGTTCGGCGGGATCCGCGATTGTCGTCAGCCTTTTTCTGACCGCATTCTGGAGCTTGGCTATCGCTGCCCAGGCATTTGCCGGCATGCGGCCGGGCTTGTTCGAAGCGGTCGCGCGGCTCGCCTGGCTGCTGGTTATCTATCGGCTGTTCGCCGGAGACGGACGTCACGACAGCCTGGTCCCGATCCGTCCGGTGATGTTGGCGTTGGGATTGGTTGAATTGCTGCATCTCGCCCTTGAAGTGGGGACGCCCCATTTGGCCTTTTCCCCTCACGCCGATGCCGTTCTTTTGCCCGCCGCGACGGTCTTTCGCTTGCTGGTATCGATCGGTGGTCTGGTGCTGCTGCACAATCTCTACGTCGGCGCTTCGCCGCAGGCCCGCCTTGCTTTGCGGTGGCCGGCGTTGGCGCTGGCTTTGCTGTGGGGCTTCGACCTCAACCTTTATACCGTCGCCTATCTCAGCGGGGAATGGCCCGCGCCCCTTGCCGCGCTACGGGGCGTGGCTATTGTCGCGCTTGCCGTGTTGATGGCTATCGGCGCTGCGCATGACCGCGAGCAGCTGCGGTTTCGGCCTTCTCGCAAGGTCGCGTTCCAGTCTGTTTCGCTGTTGGTGATTGCCGGCTACTTTGTCGCCATGGTCACCGGCGCGCAATGGCTCTCCTATGCGGGCGGCAATTTCGCGGTGCTGGCGCAATACGCCTTTCTGACTGCCGCGATCGTGCTGGCGAGCATCATTCTGCCCTCGCGCCGCCTGCGGGGCTGGCTGCGTGTGACAATGGTCAAACACCTCTTCCAGCACCGCTACGATTACCGCGCGGAATGGCTGCGCTTTACCCGCACGATCGGCAAAGGCGAAAATCCTTTGTCTCCGATCGAGGAGCGCGCGGTGCAGGCCGTGGCCGACATCGCTGACAGCCCGGCAGGACTATTGCTCGCGGCCGGAGAGGATGGTGAACTGACCCTCGCCGCGCGCTGGAAATGGCCCGCGCCGGACGTTCCCGCGATTGCCATGTCGGCCGCTGCGGTGGCCTACTTCGAGACCACCGGGCGGGTTGTCGATCTCGACGATGTTCGTGCCGGCAAGCTGGAGGGCGACGAGGTCGCCATTATCCCCCGATGGCTTGTCGAGGAATCCCGTGCCTGGGCGCTGGTTCCGCTGATTCACTTCGAGCGCCTCGCCGGTGTCGTCGTCCTGGCAAGGCCATCGCCAGCCCGCAAGTTCGACTGGGAGGATTTCGATTTGCTGCGCGTCGCCGGTCAGCAACTCGCCAGCTATCTGACAGAACATTCTACGCAGGCGGCGCTGGCCGAGGCGAGCCGCTTCGATGATTTCCACCGCCGCATCGCCTTCGTCATGCATGACATCAAGAACCTCGCCAGCCAGCTCGGTCTGCTTGCGCGGAATGCCGAATTGCATGCCGACAATCCGGACTTTCGCGCTGACATGCTGGTCACCTTGCGCAATTCGGCCGACAAGCTCAACAATCTGCTGGCCCGGCTGTCGCGCTATGTCAGCGGCGGTAGCGATCGTCTCGGCGAGGTCGAGGTCGGCGAAGTCGTCCAGCAGGTGGTGGCGCAGTTCCAAGGGCAGCATCCTGTGCTGTTGGCCGAATGCCAGGCATGCACCGTACTGGGCAACCGCGAATGGCTTGAGCAGGTGCTGGTGCATCTCGTGCAGAATGCGATCGATGCCAGTGCGGAAAATACCGCCGTGCTGCTGGGCCTGACCAGCGATGGAATCCACGCCCGCATCGAGGTGGTCGATTCAGGCTGCGGCATGTCACCTGAATTTATCCGCACCCGCCTGTTCAAGCCGTTCGTTTCATCCAAACAGGGCGGTTTCGGTATTGGCGCTTTTGAGGCGCGCGAGCTGGTGCGGGCGATGCAGGGCCGGCTCGAGGTGGAATCCCGCGAGGGGCTTGGCTCGCGTTTCCTCATCCGCCTGGCGCTGGCCCAGGCCGACGGCATGCGTAGAACATTTGTCCGCACCGATCCCCAATCCGGCCCTCAATCCGAACAGAAGGTGGCATGATGACCGCAACTCGACCCAAACTGCTCGTTGTCGAGGACGATGCCGGGCTTCAGGCCCAGCTCAAATGGGCTTATCAGGATTTCGACGTCATCATTGCCGGCGACCGTGCCGGGGCGATCGCCGCGATCAGGGCCGAAGAGCCGGCGGTGGTGACGCTCGATCTCGGTCTGCCGCCCGATCCGGACGGCACCACCGAGGGATTTGCGCTGCTCGACGAAATCCTCGCGCTCAAGCCCGACACCAAGGTCGTCGTCGCCTCCGGCCACGGCGCCCGCGAAAGCGCGCTGCGGGCGATCGCCCGGGGGGCCTATGATTTCTACCAGAAGCCGATCGACATCGACGCGATCGGGCTGATTGTCCGCCGCGCCTGGGAGCTGCACCGGATCGAGGCGGAAAACCGCCAGCTGTCGGCCCGGACAACCGGCGACCGCGTGCTTGGCCGGCTGATCACCGCCGCGCCCGAGATGATCAAGGTGGCGCGCACGATCGAGCGGGTGGCCAACACCAATGTCTCGGTGATGCTGCTCGGCGCGAGCGGCACCGGCAAGGAACTGCTGGCGCGCGGGCTGCATGAGGCGAGCGACCGGGTGGCCGGCGCGTTTGTGGCGATCAACTGCGCCGCGATCCCCGAAAACCTGCTGGAAAGCGAACTGTTTGGCCATGAGAAGGGCGCCTTCACCGGCGCGGTCAAGACCACCGAGGGCAAGATCGAGCAGGCCAATGGCGGCACCCTGTTTCTCGACGAAGTCGGAGATATTCCGCTGCAATTGCAGGTGAAACTGCTGCGCTTCCTGCAGGAGCGCATTATCGAGCGGATCGGCTCGCGCAGCTCGATCGCGGTTGATACCCGGATCGTTTGCGCTACCCATCAGGATCTGGAAGCGATGATCGCCGATGGCAGGTTCCGGGAGGATCTGTTCTACCGTCTGGCCGAAATTGTCGTCAAAATCCCCAGTCTGGCTGAGCGGCCCGGCGATGCGGCGCTGCTCGCCAAAGCGTTCCTTGGCCGCTTCGCCAAGGAAATGAACCCTTCGGTCAAGGGCTTTGCCGTCGATGCCCTGGCGGCAATCGATGCCTGGCGCTGGCCGGGCAATGTCCGTGAGCTGGAGAACCGGGTCAAACGCGCGGTGATCATGGCCGACAGCAAGCTGATTTCCGCTGCCGATCTCGATCTTGTCGAGCCGGGTGACGAACTGGCCCAGGCGCTCAATCTCAAAACCGCGCGAGAGGCAGCCGATCGCCGCGTGATCCGCCATGCGCTGGCGCGCAGCGAGGGCAATATTTCCTCCAGCGCCAAGCTGCTCGGGATCAGCCGGCCGACGCTGTACGATCTGCTCAAGCACTACGACCTGCACGCCTGAGCGCTCGACAAGCCGCTCCGTCTGCGGCAATCGCGAGGAACGGCAGGGACAGGAGACGCGCGTGGCAGGGGCATTGGACGGGATCGCCGTGATTGAGCTGGCCGGCATCGGCGCGGCATTGCCGGTGCGGAAGCCCTTGAATTAGCCCCATGTTCAAGCGCATCGACCCGATGGTGCGGCTGATTGTCGCGGCAATCCTGCTGGCCAGCCTTCTGCCAGTAAAGGGACCTGCGCGCGAGGCGGCGCAGTTCGTTTCCAGCGCCGCGGTGTTCCTGCTGTTTTTCCTCTATGGCCTGCGCCTCTCGCGGCGCGAGGTGCTGGCGGGATTGGGCAATCACCGCTTGCTGGTGCCGCTGACCCTGTGGGTGTTCGCGGCGATGACTGCGGCGGGCTGGCTGTTGTGGCAGGCCGGGATCACGTTCCTGCCGCCAGCGTTGGCGCTGGGGTTCCTCTTCCTCGGCGCGCTGCCTTCCACCGTCCAGTCGGCGACGGCCTATAGCTCGCTCGCCGGCGGCAATGTCGCGAGTTCGGTGGTGGCGGCCGCGCTCGTCAACATTCTCGGCGTTTTCATCAGCGCGCCGCTGTTCTCGCTGCTGGCGGGCGGCGAGGGCGCGGAATTTCACGGCGCGGCGCTGGTCAAGGTGGTGACGATGCTGCTGCTGCCGTTTGTCATGGGCCAGGCGCTGCAGGGGCTGACCCGGAACTGGGTGGCTGGCCACCGCCAGCTGATCACTTTGATGGACCGCACGACCATCGGCATTGCCGTCTATGTCGCTTTTTCCGGGGCAGTCGAACAGGGCATCTGGAGCCGCGTCGATCTCGCCGCCTGGGCAGGTTTGCTGCTGGGCTGCGCACTCCTGCTGTTGTTCGGCTATGGCGGATCGTGGCTCTTGGGCAAAGCTCTGAAACTACCGCGCGGCGACCGGATTTCCCTGCTGTTCGCCGGCGCGCAAAAGAGCGTCGCGATGGGCGCGCCGCTGGCCACCGTGCTGTTCCCGCCGGCGCTGGCTGGGATCGTCCTGCTGCCGCTGCTGGTCTATCACCTGGCGCAGATGCTGGTGGCGGCGCCGATTGTGGGATGGCTGCGGGCGGATTGACATAGGTGCGCACCTGTCGTATATAGGCGACAAATGTACCGCGTGGAAATGACCGACGAGTTCGAGACTTGGCTCGATGGCCTTCGCGACAATGTGGCGCAAAAGCGGATCGCTATTCGACTGGCACGGATCGAGGCCGGGT
>JANONQ010000029.1:0-2393 GCA_031420935.1 Novosphingobium sp.
AAGGACACCAACAGCGGCCTCAACAGCGTCGTCCAGCGCCCGCGCGACGATTTCCTGTTCCTCGCCAATGTCTACCGGCAGGATTTCCTGCTCTCCGGGCTCACCAGCCAGCTGACCGTGGCCTATAACCGCAACCGTGAGGGTGATGGGATCGAGATCGACGATAACGGCTTTCCGGTGCGCCCGGCGCTGCTCGGCACGCTGCGCGGCCGCGACTATGACGTTGTCTATCTCGGCTACAATGCCGATGGCCGCATCGGGCGGCTGAACCTGACGGCGTCGGCCTATGCCGCGCTCGGCAAGGACCGGGACAGCCTGTTCACCGGCAAGCCCGCCGCCATTCGCGCTGCCTTCGGCGCGGCGGAATTGAGCTATGACAAGGACTGGATGCGTTTCCGCCTCTCCGCGCTTTACGCCAGCGGCGACAAGGATCCTTATGATAACAAGGAGACCGGCTTCGACGCGGTGTTCGAGAACCCCATCTTTGCCGGGGCGGACACCAGCTACTGGATCCGCCAAAGCATCCCGTTTGCCGGCGGCGGCCGGGCGGTGGCGATCAACGGGCGCAACGGCATCCTTAATTCGCTGCGCTCGTCGAAGGAACAGGGCCAGTCCAATTTCAACAATCCCGGCACCGTGCTGCTGGGACTGGGCGGCGATTTCGACCTGACGCCGCAGCTTCGCATCTCGGCCAATGGCAACCACCTGTGGTTCCAGAACACCGCCGTGCTTCAGGCGCTGCGCAATGAGGGCAGTATTCCGAAACCGATCGGCTGGGACGTTTCGGCCGCGGCGGTGTGGCGGCCCAAGGCGACGCAGAACCTGGTCGCGCGCCTGTCCGCCGCGGCCCTGCTGCCGGGTAGCGGCTTTCGCGACCTGTTCGACAATTCGAACCGGCACCGGCGCTATGTCTCGGTGCTCGCCAACGTGATCCTGTCCTACTGATGCGGTGGCCGCGCTCCCTTTTCCCGCTGGGCCTGCTGCTGGCGGGGCTGGTGCTGCCGGCGCAAGGCGCGCGGGCCAGCGACGCGGAAAAACCGGTCCCGCGCAACTATGCGCTGGTCAAGGCACCGCCCGCGCCGGCGCGGCAGAGCATCGCCGGGGTCGAGGCGAAGTCGCGCGGCTGCGTCAGCTGCCACACCAAGAGCGATGCGGCCTCGATGCATGTTTCCCCGGCGGTACGGCTCGGCTGCACCGATTGCCACGGCGGCAATGCGGCCGTGCTGGGCAACCCCGGCCTGCCGCAGGGCGATCCCGCCTATGCCAGCGCGCGCGATTCAGCCCACGTCCTGCCGCGTTTTCCCAAGGCGTGGCACTATCCGTCCTCGGCCAATCCGCAGCGCAGCTATACGCTGCTCAACCGCGAGGCGCCCGAGTTCGTGCGCTTCGTCAATCCCGGCGACTATCGCATCGCCCGCGAATCCTGCGGCAGCTGCCACCTGCCGGTGATCGAGGCGGCAGAGCGCTCGCTGATGGCTTCGGGCGCGATGCTGTGGGGCGGCGCCGCCTATAATAACGGCCTGGTTCCGTTCAAGAATTACATCTTCGGCGAGGCCTATACCCGCGACGGCTTGCCCGCCAAGATCGTCTCGCCGGGCAACCCGCCGGGCAAGTTGTCCGAGCGTCAGAAGGCGCGGGGCGCCCTGGCGGAACTCTATCCCCTGCCCCGCTGGAATGTCCTGCCGCCGGGCGACGTCTTCCGCGTCTTCGAGCGCGGCGGGCGCACCATCGGCACCCAGTTCGCCGAGGTTGGCCTGCCCAATCCCACCGGCAGCATCCAGCGGCTGGAGGAGCCGGGCCGGCCGGATCTCAAGCAGTCGAACCGCGGCCCCGGCACTGGCCTGCGGGTGGCGATCCCGGCGCTCAACATCCACAAGACCCGGCTCAACGATCCCTTCATGTGGTTCATGGGCACCAACGACCAGCCGGGCGACTACCGCCATTCCGGCTGCACCGGCTGCCATGTGATCTATGCCAACGACCGCGAGCCGCGCCACAGCCTGACCTATGCGCCATTCGGCCGCGACGGGCAGACGGTTACCGAGGATCCGACAATCGCGGGCAAGACGGCGCCCGCCCACGGCGCGCTCAAGGGGGATCATGCCAAGGAGGGGGAGCAAGCCATGCTGACGGACCCGCTGAGCGCCACGGTCAAGGAAAGCGGCCATCCGCTACGCCATGTCTTCACCCGCGCGATCCCCACCGCGCAATGCATGACCTGCCACATGCACCAGCCCAATATGTTCCTGAACAGCTACCTGGGCTACACCATGTGGGACTATGAATCGGACGCGCCGAAGATGTGGCCCGAGAAGCAGAAATATCCGAATTTCCAGGAGACTCATGCCATCCTGGAACGCAATCCCGAGGGCGCGGCCCCTCGCGGCAAATGG
>JANONQ010000030.1:0-2287 GCA_031420935.1 Novosphingobium sp.
GCGGGTGCTGTTCTTGAGATATGGCGTCGCGTGCTTGGTGCCGAGCCAGAGCGCGCGCAAATTCACCTCATAGACGGTATTCCATATCTCTTCCGACATCTCGTCAATCGACGTTTCGGTCGTAAGGTCAGTCTCATGAACAGCGGCATTGTTATGCAGAACGTCGATGCCCCCGAAATGGGCAGCCGTCTTGTCCATCAGCGCCTTGATCGCGTCGCTGTTGCGGACGTCGCACTGAACGACGATGGCCTCATTGCCTTCGCTGGCTACGAGTGCTGCCGTCTCGTCCGCGCGTTCGGCATTGACGTCGGACACGACGACACGCCCACCCTGCCGGGCCATCTCGACGGCGCTGGCACGCCCCATTCCGCTGCCTGCGCCCGTGATGACACAGACCTTACCGTCCAACCGGTTTCCCATTTCGATCCTTCCGCGACTATTTGGCGTTCTTGACCGGCCAGACGAGCGGCACACTCGCAACATTGGCGACCATGCCGGTGCTGTAGCCGATGGGTTCACCCGGCTTGAGGCTGAAATCAGGAATACGCTTGAGCCATTCCTCAAGCGTGGTCACCAATTCCAGACGCGCGAACAGCGCCCCGGCGCAGCGATGGGCACCGCTACCGAATGTGAGGTGGGGTGCGCCTCTGCGGGTGAAGTCCACGACCCAGGGATCGGGGTAAACGAGCTCGTCGAGTCCGGCGAGCGCGGTCGGCAGC
This sequence comes from Novosphingobium sp., assembly GCA_031420935.1. Lineage (GTDB taxonomy): Bacteria > Pseudomonadota > Alphaproteobacteria > Sphingomonadales > Sphingomonadaceae > Novosphingobium. The sequence continues at coordinate 720 of JANONQ010000030.1, forward strand.
AGGACCATTTCGCCGTGCTTGAGCTGCACGCCGTCATAGTCCTGGTCCTTGGCGATCATGCGACCTTCCGAGATTACGGGGAAGCGGCGGAAGAGTTCCTCCGCACCCTGCGCGATCTTCTTCGGATCTGAGCGCAGTTCTGCAACCTTGTCGGGATTGCGCGCCAGGTAGATCATGGTGAAGTTGAGGAACGCCACCACGGTATCGAGGCCTGCCAGCAGCAGCAGGCCGACCAAGCCCAGGGCATGCTCATGCGTGATGGGTTCGCCGTTGATGTCAAGATTGACCATCAGCGATACAAGGTCGTCGCTCTTGCTTCCCCTCCGCTCCTTGATGATGGGATCGACATATTCGAAGAAGCCCTTGTTGCCTTGTTCGAGAACTGCCGCGCGTTCGGCGGGGGTATCGCCGTCCGGCCTGGTCATCAGATGGGCGAAACGGGTCAGCTTTGGCACATCCGACAGCGGAAGGTCCGCAAGCGCCATGAAGATCAGGACCGGGAACTGCTCGGCATAATCCTTGGCAAAGTCGCAGCTGCCCTTGTCGATGAAGCTGTCGATCAACTGTGTCGAGAAGATGCGCGCCTTCTCGTCGAACCGGCGGACCATCGAGGTGCCAAGTGCACCTGCCAGCCCCTTGCGGTAAGGCGTATGCTCGGGCGGATCCATGCGCGTAGGGACCATCTCATATTTCTCGCCGGCCTCTTTCGGCATGAAGATTACTTCACTCGAGAAGCGTGATGGATCGGTATATATCTCGTTGATGGTTCGGAAGTTGGTGGCAATCCAGTGTCCGCCATTATGCGGTGTCCAGACCAGATCGGGCATGTTGGGCGTTTTCATGCGCACCCATGCTTCGTGATAGCCTTCCTCGATTCCTTCGAGAGCATACATGTCGACATCGACGACCCGGTCGCGGGGGACATTGGGCGGAATGATAATGCCATCCAAAGTGGTAGGAGCTTGCACAGTTGCCATCATATCTCTCCTTAATCCGTCGATTTTCGAACCGGTCGATCTTCAGTCCGCTATGGTGCTTTCGAGTCCGACCTTGGCACCGCCGGGCAGGTTGATGCGTGGCGCCACTTCCTGGGCAATCAGTTCCAGCGAGTAGAACCAGGGCGACGGGTCATCGGAGTAATCGTGGGCTTCCACCTGCATGGTACCCCATCCGCCGCATTTCTCGAACAATGTATTCAGCTTGTCGATCACGGTGTCGGGAGAACCGACAAGGAAGACATGATCGACGAGGAATTCCAGGTCGGCCTTTTCGGGATCGACGCCGGCGTCGCGGGCGAAACTGTCCATCATGCCGAAACGGCGGAAGGTCGGGATCAGATAACGGTTGAAGCAATAACCGATCGGCCCCTCCATCACCTGCTTCTTGGCCTCGGCATCAGTGTCCGCAACAAAGATCGTCTGCGTCACCGCGTGTCGCGATCGATCCGGGGCGAAGCCTGCCTTGATGTTCGCTTCAGAATAGGTGTCCCAGTGTTTCTTCAGAGCGTCGAGGCCCGAATAGATCGAGATCGGCTTGAAATTGCGTTCACCGGCCAGCTTCATGGACGG
>JANONQ010000031.1:0-2256 GCA_031420935.1 Novosphingobium sp.
AGCGGCACTTCCTCGGGCATCCAGTGGATCTGCTGCTGGCGCTTCCAGAAATCATAGGCCCACGGATATTCGAACGGCTTGTAAGTCTTGCGGGCTTCGAGGAGGGGCATCGGTTCTGGCCTTACATCTGGAACGACAGCGAAAAAAGTCGGCGGCCGGCGCCTGTTCGCTGCGGCCGGCCGGGCTGCGACCGCCGAACGCCATCTCACGAGATGTTGTGCAGAATCGAAGCCGTGGCCCTCTAGATAGTTGTCCCAAGGCTGCGTCGCCATATCGGCAAGCGAGTAATCCCCACCCGCGATCCATTCGCGCGTCCGCAGCCGGTCATGTCGTGGGCCCAGCGTAGTTCGATCATCGATGCTCCGCCCCGTAATCCGTCGCATAGATAAAACGGATAGTCGCGGAACCCGCCAATGAATCCGGCAGGCCGCATGGGGCGCGGGAACAGACATGGACTTATCGACGTTTATTCAATGCGTTCGCCGTTCCCACCCAGGGTATGCGGCCAGCGAGACCAATAGGAGACCGACCATGGATAAGCCCCAGGACCAAGGCGACAATCGCGGCCAGCAGGATAGCTGGAAGCAGCAGCAGCAACAGCAGAGTGGCGATCGCCAGCAGCAGCAGGGCGGCATGGGCCAGTCCGGCCAGCAGGGTGACGCGCGCCAGCAGCAGCAGTTCGATTCGCAGGGCAGCAGCCAGCAGCGCGGCGGCACCGGCATGGACAACCGTTTTGCCGACCAGATCCGTGAGCACATGGAAGTGATCGACGCGGACGGTCAGCATGTCGGCACAGTCGACGATCTTGACGGCGACCGCATCAAGCTGACCAAGAGCGACGCCGGGATGGGCGGCGGCTCCGGTGAGCATCGCTACGTGCCGCTCAGCCAGGTGCAGGGCATCGAAGATGGCCGCGTGCGCCTGTCACAGAGCGGCGGTTCCAGCGAATTCGGCACCAACGCCGATCGTTGATTGCCTGTTCGCAGTAAAATGGGCGCGCCACGGCTCAAGCTGCGGCGCGCCCCGTTTTACGTCACTGACAGGCCAGGCATTCCTTCACCACGAAGCGGCCCAAACGGGCTTGAAAAAATGGTCGGCGTCATGTCTGGATACCGTTGTCGGGCTCGCAACATCGACTAGTCTCTCGGGCGAATCACTAAGTGCGGTCAGCAAAGGCCCGACTACCATTGCCAGACCAAAAATGATCCAGACCCAGCCGATCTGATGCGCCAGAGCCAGCTTTTCCACCGGGTCTGTGACCGGTCTGCCGAGTTGCAAAGTTCGCATCGTACCTGCCGGAGGCTCGCGCAATCGCAGCATCCGCAGCCCGTATCTGAATGCCAGCACAGCCATGGGCACTGTGAAGAGATACATCGTCAAGATTGATCGGATCGCTTCCATGATGCCCCCGTTCGTCTCCGTCGTGCGTCATCGCTCCCACGATTCAACCGGCCAGGAATTGCGAGCCGAAATGCAGGATCGTCCAATCACCGGCAACCAGCGTGACGACCTGGCAAGCCGGTTGATCAACACGCCGCGATCCGTGATCGGCCCAGCCTTGCGTCCGGTCAGTTGCGCGTTACTGCTGTTGTATTCGCCATGACGCGGCGGACGTCGAGGAACACATACAGCACCACTGCCATCCAAAGACCAACCAGGACCCAAAGCGTCACTGGCAGGCGAGACATTCCTCATAATCCGTCTGCGCCGCCAGTTCGATGACCGGCGGAGCGGCGGTGTTGTCCGCCTCTACCCCGCCCGCGAAACCGGCGCGCTGCACGCTTTTAGAGCGCAGGTAATAGAGCGACTTGATGCCCTTCTCCCATGCCTGGAAGTGCAGCATCATCAGGTCCCATTTATCGACATCGGCGGGAATATAGAGGTTCAGGCTCTGCGCTTGGTCGATAAAGGGCGTGCGGTCGGCGGCGAATTCGAGCAGCCAGCGCTGGTCGATCTCGAAGCTGGTCTTGTAGACCGCCTTTTCCTCGGGGCTGAGGAAATCGAGATGCTGCACCGACCCGCCGTGTTCGAGGATCGAATTCCACACGTTGTTGGAATCCTTGCTCTTCGAAGCGAGCAGTTTCTCCAGGTACGGATTCTTCACCACGAAGCTGCCCGACAGCGTCTTGTGGGTATAGATGTTGGCCGGGATCGGCTCGATGCAGGCGCTGGTCCCGCCGCAGATGATGCTGATCGAGGCGGTCGGCGCGATCGCCATCTTGCACGAAAAGCGCTGCATCACCCCCATGTCGGCGG
>JANONQ010000032.1:0-6914 GCA_031420935.1 Novosphingobium sp.
TATTGCGGAAGCTTCAGCGCGGATCATCAAGCCTCTTTCCTGTGGCATGCGCATCTGTTCTGTTTGGTCAAACGTGTCTGCAATAAGCCCACCTCAATGTCAACGGCGGTGTTGACATTGAGGGCGAGTGTTTGGGAGGCCATGGTCGTCGCCAGCCTGGGCAGACGAACGCGCCCTGCCCCGCATCGTCCGGCGAGCCTGCCCTGGCTACTGCTCTAGGCGATGCTCGATGACAGGCGGTCGACAGCCGCAATGTAGTCTTCCATGAATTCACGGACGGTTTCGCGCGTCGACATCGTTGAATTCATCATGCCAACGCCCTGGCCAACAAAATAGCTGGCCAATTCTTTTGCGCCGCCGTGACCGCCGTTGGCCAGCTTCAGGATCTTGCTCATGGCAGTATCCGACACCACCGACTGCATTGGCATCGGCAGCGGCTTTGGCGCGCCTTCGGCTTCCCAGGCGTCAGTCCAGTCCGACCGCAACTGACGGCAGAATTTGCCGGTGCGCGATTTTGACCGGATCGTGTCGCTGGCGGTCGCGGTCAGCATCTTTTCCTTGACCGCTGGGCTTGTCTCGGCCTCCGGTGTGGTCAGCCACACCGAACCGGTCCACGCGCCCGCAGCGCCCATCGCAACGGCCGCCGCCATCTGTTCGCCTGTCACGATGCCGCCCGCCGCCAACACCGGAATCTCAATACCTGCGGCGCGCAGGGCGCGGATCACTGTCGGCACGAGGACCATGGTCCCTATCTCGCCGCAATGGCCGCCTGCCTCGGTGCCGGCCGCAATGATGATGTCCACGCCCGCTTCTGCCTGACGCAGCGCGTGCTTTGCCGAACCGACCAGCGCGGCCACTGGCACGTTCGCGGCCTTGCTTCGCTCCAGCATATAGACAGGAGGCGTCCCCAGCGCGTTGGCAATCAGCCTGATCGGGTGGCGGAGCGCGACATCGAGCAAGCTCTGCGCGCCTTCATCGCGAATGTTGCGTCCAATTTTCGAGCCGCGCGCGAACCGTTCATCGGTAAGATCGCTTGTGTCGATGCCGTGGCTCTCGAGGATCGACCGGGCGAATGCCTTGTGCTCGTCGGGCACCGACATCGCGACGTCGTTAGAGGTTACCGCTTTGCCCTTTCCCTCATAATTGTTGGGGACAATGAAATCGACGCCATAGGGCTTGCCAGCGATATGGTCGTCGATCCATTTTAGCTCGGCTTCGAAAGCCTCCGGCGAGCGTACGTCGACCGCACCAAACACGCCCATCCCGCCGGCCTTCGACACCTCCACCACGACATCCCGGCAGTGCGAAAAGGCAAAGAGTGGAAACTCGATACCGAGTGTTTCACAAAGCGTGTTCGTCATGAGAACCTCCGAAGGCCCACGGCCCTAAAGCTGGCGGCGAAACGCTTCATAATCATCCCCCTATTTCGCAACGCGAATCGCCGCTCCGGGAAGCGCTATCGCAGGTAGAGGAAGAATGATGGCGATTAGCATTCGGCACGTCTGCCCAAGGCAACTTTTCAACAATTCGCCCGGCAGTGCGGATGTTCGCGTGTTCGTTGCCAAGCATGCAATTTATCGGGGGAGCGGTTACGGGAACAGCACCGCACACCGATAAATACCCCTTAATGTAAGTATCTGGTGGTGGACAGGGGTGGATTCGAACCACCGTACGCTCACGCGGGCAGATTTACAGTCTGCTGCCATTAACCACTCGGCCACCTGTCCACACCAGCACGCCGGCGCCGGGTACCCCCGCAATTGCGGCTCCAAAGAGCCAACCGACCGAGAAGGCGCGGTCAATGACGAAGCGCGCCCCACCTGTCAATGGCATCGGTCAATGGTGTGACTTGGGACCGTGCGAATGCTAGGGACCGGCAATGACGGATAGCAGGGGAAAGACATGATCAAGCGCGGCGATGACGGTGGACCGGCGCGGGCGCTGCGCGGGCAAGCGGGGCGGATGCGCGGCGGGCGCGGTTCCGGCCGCGCCAGTACCGGAGCGGTGCGGCTGTGGGGCCGTCACGCGGTCGAGGCGGCGCTGAGCAACCCCGAGCGCAAGCACCGCAAGCTCTGGGCGACGCGGGAGGGCATCGAATCACTGAACGGCGAATTGCCAGCCAATTTCCCGCTCGAATATGCGCAGGGCGCCGATCTTGCCCGGCTGGTGGCGCGCGATGCGCCGCATCAAGGGCTGGTGCTGGAATGCGATGCGCTCGAAGATGTCTTCCTCGACGATGTGTTGCAAGGCGATGCGGCCCGCCCGGTGCTGGTGCTCGACCAAGTCACCGATCCGCACAATGTCGGCGCGATCCTGCGCTCCGCCGCTGCTTTCCATGCGATTGCGCTGGTGACGCAGGACCGGCACGCGCCGCCAGAATCGGGGGTAGTGGCCAAGTCCGCCTCCGGCGCACTGGAGATCGTGCCCTGGGTGCGCGTGGTCAATTTAGCCCGGGCGCTCGAGGACATCGCTGAGGCTGGATATTGGCGCATCGGTCTCGATGGCAATGCGCCGATGACCCTGGCGGAAGCGCTGCCCGCCGGGCCGGTTGCGCTGGTGCTGGGCAGCGAAGGCGAAGGGCTGCGCCGCAACATCGGCGAGCATTGCGATGCCCGGGCGCGCCTGCCGATCGGTAACGCGATCGAAAGCCTCAACGTTTCAAATGCTGCGGCGATCGCGCTTTATGCAGCGGCTATCAGGAGCGCCGGGGGAGATTAACGTCATGCCAGTTGTCGATTTCGTCTGTCGTGCCGCAGCGGGAGCTCTGCTCGTTGTCCTTGGTCTGGCGCTCTCGGCCTGTCTGCTGTCGCCCGGCAAGTTCACTTCCGCGCTCGACATTCGCAAGGACGGACAGTTCAGCTTCACATATGCCGGGGAAATACATCTGCTGGCGCTGAGCAAATTGGCCGAGATGGGACGCGATACCGGCACGGGCGAGACTTTCACGCCGAAGCCCTGCACTGTCCCGGGCAATGATGCCAAGCGAATCTGCTCGCCGCGCGAAGTCGCCGAGCAGAAGCGGCAATGGCAAGAAACGCAAACCGACGCTGCCGCCAAGCGCCGGCGCGACAGCGTATCGATGAAGGCCATGCTCGGCGGGATCGATCCCTCGAACCCGCGCGCCGCGGAAGAACTTGCCGAACGGCTGCGGCGGCAGGTTGGCTGGCGGCGGGTGGCCTATAAGGGCGACGGACTCTTCGAAGTCAATTTTGCGATTACTGGCCGGCTCGACCACGATTTCGCCTTCCCGACCATTGAGCGCTTTCCCATGGCCAACGCCTTCGTACAGCTTGCGCTGCGAGGCGATGGCAGTGTGCGCGTCGATGCGCCTGGATTCGCTCCGGCGGCGGACGGCGGGCCATGGCGCGGGATGATGGCTGCGGCCGCGGCATCGGGCGGCAAGGAAATGATGCCAGCTTTAGCGCAGATCGATGGAACGTTCACCGTGACCAGCGACGGCCTTATCCTCGCCAACAATACCGAGGAAGGTCCGCAGGCCGCACAATCGGGCCAGCGCCTCGACTGGAAGATCACGCCCAGGAACTCCGCCGCGCCAATGGCGCTGATCCGGCTGGCGAGCTGAACACGGATGCGCAAATCGAAACGCCGCGCCTGCCCGAAGGCTAGCGCGGCGTGATCGAGAGTGCGGGCTGTCAGGCGAATCCTGCCTGACAGCGGATCAGTTGACGGCGTCTTTAAGACCCTTGCCGGCCTTGAACTTGGGCTGGGTCGAGGCCTTGATCGTCATCGGCTCGCCAGTGCGCGGATTGCGGCCCGTGGACGCCTTGCGCTTGGCGACAGAGAAGGTGCCGAAACCGATGAGGCGGACTTCGTCTCCCTTCTTAAGGGCACCCGAGATCGCATCGAATACGCCTTCGACCGCCTTGGTCGCATCGCTGCGGGTGAGACCGCTGGTATCCGCAACCGCACCGATCAGATCGTTCTTGTTCATCTAGGAAACCCCCATACATATGTGAATGAAACAGGATTGTCGGCATCGCCCCAATCGCGGCGGAATTGAGCGAGTTTTGAGGGTGCTGTCAAAGCGAAAAGTTAGAATTCGGCGAAGGTTATACACGAATTTCCGCCAATTCCGACGAAACGTTGATTTCTGCGTCGAACCGTTGCCGAGCCTGAGCCAAATCGCTCTCTAAATCTGCCCCCGATTCGCTGCGTTGCAGCGGAAAACCGGGCTGCACCTTGCGCCGTGAAACCTCGGCACAACGAACCCGCTTGGCCGTCTCCACCCGCTCAATGGGCAGTGCGCGCCGACAACGGATTGACTTGGGGCGGGGCTACCGCATGGCTCGCCAACTCGTCCGCTTCGGTCCATTCCACCGGCTCGACAGGTTTAACCAAGGCGATGGCCAGCACCTCATCAACGTGGGATACGGGAATAATTTCGAGGCTTTCCAGGATATTGGCCGGGATTTCGGCAAGGTCCTTGCGATTTTCTTCGGGGATCAGAACAGTTTTGATGCCGCCACGTAAAGCCGCCAGCAGCTTTTCCTTGAGCCCGCCGATCGCCAGCACCCGCCCGCGCAAAGTCACCTCGCCGGTCATGGCGATATCGGCGCGGACCGCAATGCCGGTGAGTGTGGAGACCATCGCGGTAACCATCCCGACACCCGCGCTCGGTCCATCTTTCGGTACGGCGCCCTCCGGCAAGTGGACATGAAGATCTTTGCGCTGGAAGATTGACGGCTTTATCCCATAGGCAGGCGCCCTCGCCTTGACGAAGCTGAACGCCATCTGCACCCCTTCGCTCATCACTTCACCGAGTTTGCCAGTCGTCCGCGCCGCGCCCTTGCCCGGCACGGTGACGCATTCGATGGTGAGAAGTTCGCCGCCGACCTCGGTCCAGGCCAGGCCGGTAACCGCGCCAACCTGGTTCTCCTCATCCGATACACCATGGCGGAACTTGCGCACCCCAGCGAACTCACCAAGGTTCTCCGGCGTTACGGTAACGCTCTCGACCTTGCCTTCCAGGATCTGGCGCAGGCTCTTGCGCGCCAGCCGGGCGATTTCGCGCTCGAGCGTGCGGACCCCGGCCTCACGAGTGTAATAGCGGATCAAGTCACGAAGGCCCCCATTGGTGAGCGTGAACTCCCCCTCCTTGAGGCCGTGCGCTTCGATCTGCTTGGCGATAAGATGGCGCTCGGCGATTTCGACCTTCTCGTCTTCGGTATAGCCTTCCAGCCGGATCAGTTCCATCCGGTCGAGCAACGCCTGCGGGAGATTTAGGCTGTTGGCGGTGCAGACGAACATTACGTCGCTGAGGTCGAAGTCGAGCTCAAGGTAATGATCCTGGAACTTCGAATTCTGCTCGGGATCAAGCACTTCAAGCAGCGCTGAGGCCGGATCGCCGCGGAAATCCTGGCCAAGCTTATCGATCTCGTCGAGCAGGAACAGCGGATTGGATGTGCCGGCCTTGCGCAGATTGGTCACGATCTTGCCCGGCAGGGAGCCAATATAGGTGCGCCGGTGCCCGCGAATTTCGGCCTCGTCGCGCACCCCGCCAAGTGACTGGCGCACAAATTCGCGCCCCGTCGCCCGGGCGATCGACTTGCCGAGCGAGGTCTTGCCGACGCCCGGAGGACCGACGAGGCACAAGATCGGCCCCTTGAGCTTATTGGTGCGCGCCTGCACCGCGAGGTACTCGACAATGCGGTCCTTGACCTTCTCAAGGGCGTAATGATCATCGTCGAGGACCTTCTGCGCCGCGGCGATGTCCTTCTTGAGCTTCGACTTCTTGCCCCAGGGCAAGCCGAGCAGCACATCGAGATAGTTGCGGATCACCGTCGCTTCGGCGCTCATCGGCTGCATTGTCTTAAGCTTCTTAAGTTCGGCCGTCGCCTTGGCGCGGGCTTCCTTCGACAGTTTGAGCGTGTCAATTTTCTGCTGGAGCTCGGCGATCTCATTGGCTTCATCGCCCTCGCCGCCCAGTTCCGACTGGATCGCCTTGATCTGCTCGTTGAGGTAATATTCGCGCTGCGTCTTTTCCATCTGGCGCTTGACCCGGCCGCGGATCTTGCGCTCGACCTGCAGTACGCCAAGCTCGCCTTCCATGAAGCTGTAGACCATCTCCAGCCGCTTGTGCGGATCGGTCTCGGTCAGCAGCGACTGCTTGTCGGCCACCTTGGCGGTCAGCTGCGCAGCGACGGCGTCGGCGAGTTGCGAGGCATCGTCGATATCGCCAAGCTGGTCACCGGCTTCCTGTGACAGCTTCTTGTTGAGTTTGCTGTACTCGCCGAACTGCTCGACAACACTGCGCATCATCGCCAAGACTTCGGTGCCTGCGGCTGAAACCGGCTCGACCGGCTCGACCTGACCGACGAGCATCGCCCCGTCCTCGTGGACAGACTGCAGCACCGCGCGCTCATGGCCTTCAACCAGCACCCGCACGGTGCCATCGGGCAGCTTGAGCAATTGCAGTACCGAGGCGATCACGCCAGTGTCGTACAGATCATCGCGATCCGGGTCATCGCAGCCGGGATCCAACTGGGCGAGCAGAAAAATCTCCTTCTCCCCGGTCATTGCCGCCTCGAGCGCCGCGACCGATTTTTCGCGGCCAACGAACAGCGGCACGACCATTGCTGGAAATACCACGATATCGCGCAAGGGGAGCAGCGGAAGAGTCTTCAAGTTCACATCCATTCAGTTTCGCGCGCGAGCGCTAAGCGGAGAGGACCCGCTAGACGTGAGAATATGGGGCCGCTTTTGCAATGACGCAATGCCGCCCTGGCGCGGGCCTGTGGAATGGGGCGCCCGCCGAAGCCCGGATCGCCCATTTTCACCAGGGGACGATCACATCAGAACGGCAGCTTGAACCCTGCGGGAAGGCCCATCCCCTGTTGAACCCGCGCCATTTCCTCGCCCGCCACCTGGTCAGCCTTGACCCGCGCATCGTTGAA